>JAIQGF010000007.1 GCA_020072845.1 Terriglobia bacterium | reverse complement strand
GCAGTGTTGCAATGTGTTCACGGGCCAGGTTGTTTCAAGTGAAGGGTTCAATTTCGAAATGGCTGCGGGTGTAGCAATCAGAAACTGTCTCAGGAGCGGGGTTCACTCTACGTCGCTGTAGTCGATTCTGTGGCGGTGAAAGCTTCCAGAATCACTTAGATTCAACAGCCTTCAAACAGCGGCCCGCAACAAGTTCCACACCAATCAGTTACGGCCAGCAGAATTCAACAGATTTCAATAGACGATGGAATCTGGTTCGGGACCAGGGGGTCGGAGGTTCAAATCCTCTCTCCCCGACCAATTTTTTCAAGCACTTGCAAAGGTGCGGACAGCCATCTGGTATTGGCCCAGGTACTCTAGCGTTGTTCACGGCGCTAGCTATTGGCCGCCGTTACGAGGTGGTGGGAACCAGCATCTACAAAACCACATCTACGCTCGCCCAAACTCGGCGACTGTCATTTCAGCTCGCGGCAATAGCTGCATCTGATCGCCTGCCCCCGCCCAGCGCCAGTTTATGGCAGGGCGCCTGAAACGCCGCGCGGTACGCCGGCACAACGACCCCTACTTGCGAGTCAGCTCCATTGCCCACGTTTCCAAATGACAAAAAATCCGGGATATGTCAGGGCCGGGAAGCGGTGGCATACCCCGGAATTGCGGATTCAAATTGTAGGGCCTGGAGCTAATAACACCTGCTCCTACCGCACGTTTGTCACCAATCCGGATCCGCGAAGCGAGCTGATCTCGAACGGCGTTCCATCCATCACATTCAGGGAAGTACACGCGTGCAAAGGTGAAATGCCCTCTATACGGTCGCGCTCCTCGACCGCATGTCAGAAAATCCCCAATGTGTCAGGAAATAAGACATGAACAAGGTACCCGGGGCTAGGCCTCACAACAGGTTGTGACGGCTATCACTGACCCGTGAGACATGTTCGCGGTTCCATGCGCCACACGCCCTTCTGGCGTTGGGAGTGAGCCCGATGGGCCGTCCTACCCGGCAGCGCAATTGGTTCTGGGTAACGCTGACACTGTCCAGCATCACCGTCATCGCGCTCGTGCTGGCGGTCTGGGAACTCCTCGAGAACCGTTTCTTTCGAAATCTCGACTACGTTACGCTGCACTACCTCTACATCAGCCGCGGCATCGCCGTTTCACTCATCCTGGCGTTCTGGGCCGCATGGTTTGTCCTCCGAGAACGGAAGGAAAAAGAAGAACACTTGCGACGTTCCAGCGAGCGCTATCGCGCCATCCTGGATGGCTCGCCCAGTGCCATCCTGCTGTTGGACAGTGCATTGCGGATTTCGGAATGCAATGCGGCCGCGGAACGGCTGTATGGCTACTCCAAGGACGAACTGCTTGACGAAGTGCTGCCGACGGTGCCCGAAGATTGCAGGGCAGAGTTGGCGACGTTCATGCGGCAGGTGGAGAGCGGCCAACCGGTGCTCGACGTCGAAACGCGGCGGCAGACCAAGAGCGGCAGCCCGCTGGAGGTGCAAGTCAGCCTGCTGCCGTTCCGGGAACGAGCCAACGAGAACTACTTCCTTGAGATCACCGACGACATTCGAGAGCGCGTCCGCCTTCGCCAGACTCTCCTTCAGATCGAGAAACTCACGACCATGGGACAGATGGCGGCCGGCACCGCTCACCACCTGAATACGCCCTTGGCAGCCATGTTGCTCCGCATGCGAATGATGCGGGAGGGAAAGTTCGAAGGCACTCTAAGTGCGGACCTGGAGCGGCTGGAAACGAGCATGGTGTTTTGCCAGCACTTCGTCCAGCAGCTGCTGCGCTTCAGCCGCAGTTCGCCGTGGCAAAAGCAGCCGGAATCAATTGCGGCGACGCTGCAGGCGGTGGCGAGTTTTCTGTCGCCGCAACTGATGGCCAAGCGGGTGCGGCTGACGCTGGACGTGGACGGCGTGGACGGCACGCGCGTTCTGGCGGACCGCAATCAATTGGAGGCGCTGTTCCTCATCCTGCTGAGCAATGCGGCGGATGCCGTTGGCCCCGAGGGCAAAATCCGGATAACGTGCGCGCGGACCGCGCGCGATTCGGTCGAGGTGCGAGTCACCGACAATGGCTGCGGCATCGATCCCGAAACTCTGCCGCGCATCTTCGAACCGTTTTTTACCACCAAAGGGCCGGGCGTCGGCACCGGCCTGGGCCTGGCGATCGCCAACAACATCCTGCAGGCTCACGGAGGTACGGTGCGCCTCGATAGCGTCCCGCGCCAGGGGACCACGGCTATCGTGAATTTGCCCGTTTACAGCGAAGCAGCCGTAACTGGAGCCAGCGGATGAAACCTTGCATCGGCAAACCGGGCAAGATTCTCGTGGTTGATGACGACGCCAGCCTGGCCCATACTCTGCGGCACTTCCTGGAGCAGGAAGGATACTCTGTGGAGGTGGCGCTTTCGGCGGCCGAAGCGCTGGAACTGCAGCAGTCGACGCGCGATCTTTGCCTGGCGTTGGTGGATTTGCTGATGCCGATCAGCGACGGGTTGACGCTCATGGACCGATTGCGCCAGCACGATCCCGACCTGGCAGTGGTCATCATGACCGGATTCGCGACCATTGAGACGGCGGTCGAGTCGGTGAAGCGCGGCGCCGAGGATTACATCACCAAGCCGTTGGATCCGGATACGGTGCGGAAAAAAGTCGGGCGGCTGATGGAGATGATGCAGTTGCGGACCCGCGTGGCGGAGCTCGAGGCCAACCTGCAGGAGCACACAACCCCGTTTGAATCGCTGGTATTCGTGTCACCGATGATGCAGCGCGTGGTCGAAGTGGCGCGTACGGCGGCGCAGTCCGAAGCGTCGGTGCTGCTGCTGGGCGAAACCGGCACCGGCAAGGAGATGGTGGCGCGAGCTATCCATGGTGCAAGCAAGCGCGCATCGGCGCCGTTCGTCGCCGTTAATTGCGGCGCGCTGCCCAGGGAGCTGGTGGAGAGTGAGTTATTCGGCTTTCGGCGTGGCGCATTTACAGGCGCCTACGCCGATGCCCCCGGTTTGTTCGTCAGCGGCCATCACGGCACAGTGTTCCTCGACGAAGTAGGTGAAATGCCGAAGGACGCGCAGGTCAAGATGCTTCGCGTGCTGCAGGAGAAGGAACTACGTCCGGTGGGCAGCACGAAATCCGTGCCGGTGGATGTCCGGATCATCGCCGCGACCAACCGTCCGATCGGGGAACTGCGCTCCGAGTGCCTGCGCGAAGATCTGTATTTTCGGATTGCGACCGTGGTCATCGAAATTCCGCCGCTACGCGCGCGGCCCGAGGACACACTGGTGCTGGCCCAGCACTTCGTGCGCCGGCTGTCGGAACGGTATGACCGCGATATCGTGCTGAGCCGTGGCGCGATGGAGCTGCTGCTGGAGCAGTCGTTCCCTGGCAATGTGCGGGAATTAGAGAACATTCTGGAGGCAGTCGCGGCGGTGTCGCGCGAGGACCCGCAGCGAGTTACCGACAGGGACCTGGCGCAGCTGCTTCGTTCGTCGGCTGTTCCAGAGCCACGCGATCGAGGTCTGGACCAGCCGCTCGGCCTGGAACAACTGGAGCACATGGCCATCCAGCGCGCGCTGCGGATTACGCACGGTAATCGGCGCAAGGCGGCCTCGCTGCTGGGCATTTCGCGCGATACCTTGTATCGCAAGCTGCGCGAGATGGAGCCCGAAATCGACGAAAACGCTTTCAAGAGCAATAAATCGCCACGTGTACGAGAAGCGGACACTCACTGAGAGCTGCCCGCGACCTCTCGCCAACGCCGTCAATTGAAATCCTCTCGCGTGCACTATCGTGTGCATTTGTTGTGGGCACATTTTGTGCCCGTATCTAGCTGCGTTACAGAGTGGTTACCGGAAGTTGACGATTCGCAGAGCCCACCGATGTACCTGCGGAAGCCCTTCGCCTGGACTGATGGCCATGAAACTGCACACGCTGGGGCGGAGTGTGGATTGTCATGACGAATAATCCTCGGCGGCGACCGGCAGTCTGGCTGGCAGCAGCGGTGATTGCGCTGACGATCCTTGCAGGCGTGCTGGCGTGGCAGCGGAAGCGCATGCCGCAGCGCAGCGTCAGCTTTCTTTCGGGCGATCCCGCATCGGGCGGGATGTTGTTCCAATCGAAGCGCTGCTTGCATTGTCACGCGATCAACGGGTCGGGTGGAAAGCTCGCGCCGGACCTTGGCGCAGGACGAAATACGTCACGGGCGAACCTGGGACAGTTGGTCACGACCATGTGGAACCACGCGCCCGAGATGTGGAAGCGCATGCAGCAGGAAAACCTGCGCGTTTCGCCCATGAGTCAGTCCGAGGTCAGCGACCTGTTCGCGTTTCTGTACCTGGCGCGCTACCTGGACGAGGCCGGCGACGCCGCCAAGGGCCACAAGCTGTTTGAAGCCAAGGGATGCATTCAGTGCCACGCCATACGCGGCGAGGGCGGCAGCGTGGGTCCGGATCTGGCGAAAATTTCAGGCGTAGATACTCCAATCCAGTGGGCACAGACACTGTGGAACCACGCTCCGGAGATGGAGAAGCACTTCCCCGCGACCGGAATGCCGTGGCCGCGATTTGACAAATCGGAAATGAGCGACCTGCTGGCCTACGTGCGTGAGGTTTCGAGTTCGCCGCGCTCGGAGTTCCGGTTGCTGCCCGCCGATCCTGTGCACGGCTGGCAACTCTTCAAAACGAAGTCCTGCATTGCGTGTCATGCGGTGCAGGGCGAGGGCGGCCACATAGGTCCTGACCTCGGAGTCGGGCGTGAGGCACCGATGACGATGGTGGAATTTGCGGGAGCGATGTGGAACCACTCTCCGCAGATGTACCGCGAAATGAACAGCCGTGGCATTCAGCGGCCAACGTTCAACGGGCAGGAGATGGCGGACCTGATGGCGTTCTTCAACAGCCTCCGCTACTTCGAACCGAATGGTTCGGTGGAGGCGGGCCGCGGGGTTTTCGGCTCGCGCGGCTGCAGCCGATGTCATGGAGCGAACGGACAGGGAACTTCGCTCGGGCCGGGACTGCGCGGCAAGCGAGTGAACTCGGTTTCGCTGGCGACGGCGCTCTGGCGGCACGGGCCGGAAATGTACCGGCGAACTCAGAGCCTCGGAATCGCGTGGCCCAAGTTGAATGAAAACGATCTCGGCGACCTGTTCGCCTTCCTGAATTCGCCTCCCGAGGAGGGCCGGCATTGAAGCTGCTCGGTTCGCAATCGCTGCTGAGCCATATCCCGTACGCGGCGGGAGGCTTTGTTCTGTTCTTCGTCCTGGGTGGAGCGGGCTTCGTTGGTTTACAACACGCGGCGACGCCCAAACAGCCGATCGCGTTTAACCACGCCAAGCACGTCAGCAATGGCGTGACTTGCACGGACTGCCACGCCGGCGTGCAAACACAGGCGAAGGCGACTCTTCCATCGGTTGACGTTTGCATCGGTTGCCACCAGGTAGCACTCACCTCCAGCGCGGAGGAAGAACGGATTCGTACTGTCGCGGCGGCCGGCCAGGAGTTGAACTGGGTGCAGTTGACGCAGACGGCTCCGTACGTTTTCTTCTCTCATCGCCGACATGTCGCTGTAGCACACCTGCCGTGCGCCGAATGTCACGGCCCCATGGAACAAGCAACCAGGCCGCCGGAGCGCCCGTTTCGCGTCTTCAATATGGCGGCCTGTATCAGTTGTCACCAGCAGAATCGAGTTAATGCGGACTGCAATGATTGCCATCGTTAAAGGCCGATCGTCGTGTGTGTTCCTGCTTGCCGCCGTGGCGGCGGTGGCCGTTGCCTGCGTCCTGGTTGTTGTTCCGTTGAGGGCGCAGGGCGGAGGCGGAAATTTCATTCCGGGCGATCCGAAGGCGGGCATGCGCAGCTTTTTCGATAAGGGCTGCGCGCGCTGCCACTCGGCGCTGGGCGAGGGAGGCCACAGCGCTCCTGACCTGGCGCGCGCTCCGGCGGGACATCTCAGCTCCGCCGAACTGCTGGCCGCGATGTGGAACCATGCGCCGGCAATGTGGGAGAAGATGCGGATCGAGGGCGTGGCTCCGCCGAAGTTCGCCGAAAGCGACATGGCGAACCTCTTCGCATTTCTTTATTCCGTGCGATCGCTTGACGAGCCCGGCGACGCTGATCGTGGCCGCCGCCTGATGCAGGAAAAGAAATGTCTCGAGTGTCACGGCGTGGGGGCGGAGGGGAGACGTCAAGCGCCAGATCTGCTGAAGTGGGCTGTGTATCGCAACCCGGTAAGCTGGATCCAGGCGATGTGGAATCATGCGCCGGCCATGCAGTCCGCCATGGCGGCGCGCGGTGTGAAGTGGCCGGTCTTTGATGGCAACGATGTTCCCGACATGATCGCGTATATTCGGCAATCGGCTCCCAGCGCAGCGAAGCCAACCTACCTCCACCCGGCGGATCCCGAGGCCGGACGCAAAATCTTTCGCGAGAAGGGGTGTGCCGTCTGTCACGCTGTGGGCGGCAGCCACGGGGCGCCCGATCTTCGTTCCCGCGCACTGCCCCGCACGCTGGGCCAGTTCGCCGCGGACATGTGGAATCACGCGCCGGCGATGCGGGCCAGCATGCAGGCACGGAACATCGCTCGGCCACAGTTCACCAACAAAGAAATGGCGGACCTGATCGCGTATCTGTTTGCCGAGCGATATTTCGAGCCGGCCGGTAGCGCGGTGCGGGGCGCCAGATTGTTTGAGTCGAAAGGCTGTGCATCGTGCCATCGCAGCGGCGGCGCGGGGCCTGACCTCGCCGGCACCTCGGTTTCACCGATCCACATCGCGACATCCCTGTGGAACCACGGCCCGGTGATGTTTCAGAGCATGCAACAGCAGCAGATCGCGTGGCCGAGATTTCAGCCGGGCGAGGTGGTGGATTTGATTGAGTTCCTCGGTTCCAAACCGGCGCGTGGGCACAACTCGGGGGGACGGCAATGAGCTTCACTTTCGATCGCCGGAATTTCTTGCGATTCGCAGCCGGCGGCGCGGTTGGCGTGGCGGCGTCAGGCGTGAGCCTGAAAGGCATCAGCACGCTCAATGCCGCGCTTGACAGCGAGCTGGTGAGGGTTCCTTCAGGTCCGGAATCATGGGCGACCGGAGTTTGCAACATGTGTCCCGGGGGATGCGGCCTGCGCGTGCGCTTGATCGGAAATCGCGCGGTCAAAATCCAGGGAAACCCGCTTCACCCCGTGAATCGCGGCGGGCTGTGCCCGAAGGGGCTGGCCGGATTGCAGGAGCTGTATCACCCGGACCGGTTGCGAAAAGCACTCCGCAACACCGGCACGCGTGACAACCCGCGTTGGAAAGAAATCTCGTCGGACGAAGCGCTGGGTCTGTTGACGGAGCGCCTGCGCAAACTGCGTGATTCGGGCGAGGCGCGGTCTCTCGTTGTGGTTGATCGCCAAAGAAGCGGCTTGCTGCCGCGCCTGCAGTCCCGGTTCATGTCGGCCTACGGGTCGCCGAACTACGTCACGATGCCCAGCGGAATCGATACGCTCCAAGCGGCGGTTCACGCACAACAGGGCATCAGCGCACCCGTGGCGTACGACTTCGCGAATTCACGCTATGTGTTGAGTTTCGGCGTCAACCTGCTGGAAGGCTGGGGCGCGCCGGTGGCGATGATGCGCGCGTTTTCGCGGTGGCGCGATGTCACTTCAGGCCGAAGGGCAAAGTTCGTGCAAATCGAGCCGCGGTTGTCCATGACCGCAGCTCGCGCCGATGAATGGGTGCCGATCCGCCCTGGAACCGAAGCCACGCTTGCCCTGGGAATGGCCTACGTGCTGATTTCCGAGGGACTGTACGACGCCGACTTCGTTCGCGAGCACACCTTTGGATTCGAAGACTGGCGGGACGCCGAAGGCAACTCCCACACCGGCTTCAAGTCGCTGGTGAAATCCGAGTATCGGCTGAACGATGCGGCCACGGCGACCGGCGTTCCGGCCGATACCATCCTGCGGCTGGCTCGCGAAGCTGCGCAAAACCGTCCTGTTCTCGCCATCGGCGACCGGCACAACAGCTCGCTGTCGGGCAACGTGTACGCGGCCATGGCGGTGCACTCCCTCAACGGGCTGCTGGGAAGCATTGACGTTCCCGGTGGAGTGCTGGTCCAGCAGCAGCTACCGGGACAGGCTCTCGTCTCGAATGCTAAGGACCCGCTCCTGCCCTCGGCACAAACACACGTAGCAAACGCTGGCGAATTGCCGCAGGCCATCGTGTCGAAGCGGCCGTATCCGGTGCAGATGCTGTTGCTGAACCAGGTTAACCCGGTATTCGCACTTCCCAACGGCACTGCTTTCCGGAGTGCGATGAAGGATGTCCCTTTCATCGTCAGCTTCAGTTCCTTCCTCGACGACACCGCCGTGCTCGCCGATCTGGTGATCCCGGCGCCGACGGGACTGGAATCGTGGCAGGACGGCGGAACGCCGCCTACTGTGGCCAACGCCATGGTCTCAATCTCGCCGCCGGCGGTTCGCCCGCGCCAAGATGTCCGTCACCCCGGTGACGTGATGCTCAAGGTCGCGGGTTCCCTGGGAGGTTCGGTCGCGGCGGCGCTGCCGTTTGCAGGGTACGAAGAGTTTCTACGCAGCGAAGTAAACGGTCTGTATGCCGCACAGGCCGGCGCCGTGTTCGGCTCGACACTTGAAGACAGTTGGAACCGGCTGATGGAGCGTTCGGGGTGGTGGGCACCGAGTTATTCGAATGCAGATGAGCTGTGGCAGCAAATCAAGAAACAGGGCGGGTGGTGGGAGCCGGCGTATTCGCATGGCGAGTGGAGCCGCGTGTTGCGCACCAAGTCCGGGCGCTTCGAGTTCTATTCGCAGGTGCTGGCCGACACGGCAAAGCAGCGGCGGAGCACGGCAAAGATCGAGGATCGGGAATGCCTGCCGCACCAGCCCACGATTCCGGAAGCGACCACCAACTTCCCCTTGTTGTTGATGCCGGTCGAGCAACTTCCACTGGCCGGCGGCGAGGGGGCACACCTGCCGTACTTGCAGCAGATCGCCGGCGTGCACGTATTCGCGAACTGGGATAGCTGGCTGGAAATTCACCCGGAGACGGCGCGCACGTTCGGCATTGGCGATGGCGATTCGGTTTGGATTGAATCAGGCCGTGGACGCGTGCAGGCGCGCGCTCGTTTTTATGAAGGCGCGCGGCCCGGAGTGGTGCACTTGCCGCTCGGTTATGGCCATAAGTCAGGGGGCGAATGGGCGTGCCGGGGCGTCAATCCGCTGGAGATCGTAGAGGGGCAGCCGGACCAGGTTACTGGCCTGCCATCGGCCCATTGGACATACGTTAAGGTCTATCGCGCATAACGAGGACGCAGCATGCCACGTTGGGGAATGGTGATCGATCTTGCGAAGTGTACGGCTTGTCAGGCGTGCACGGTCGCCTGCCAGACGGAAAACAACGTTCCGTGCGTCCCGCCAAAAGAAGCCGCGCGCGGGCGCATCATCTCGTGGATGAGCGTGCTTCCACAACTCGAGGGCGAATACCCACGGCTGAGCATGCGACCGACGCCACTGCCGTGCGTCCACTGCGACAACCCACCATGCATCCGCGTCTGCCCGGTACAGGCGACCGCGATCAACCCGGAAGGCGTGGTGCGGCAGATTTATGCCCGATGCATCGGCTGCCGATATTGCACCAATGCGTGCCCGTACACGCGGCGCATGTTCAATTGGTACAAACCCGAGTTTCCCGGAGAGTTTGCCGAAGCGCTGAATCCGGATGTTTCCGTGCGGCCGAAGGGCGTGGTGGAAAAGTGCACGCTGTGTCATCACCGGCTGCAAAAAGCTCGCGACGAGGCGCGCGCCGCGAAACGTGAACTGGCCGAAGGCGACTATGTTCCGGCATGCGTCGAGATCTGTCCCGCGGGCGCCATGTACTTCGGCGATCTCGAAGACCATAACTCGACGGTAGCCACATTGGCCCGCAGCCGTCGTGCGTTCAGACCGCTGGAAGAACTCGGGGCGCATCCCAAGGTCATTTATCTGGCACAAGGAGAGTGGAGCGGTGGAGACGGGCAAGGACCACGCACATAACGAACAGGACTTGGTGCTGTTGCAACCTGTGATCGCGACGCGCAGGCCGTTTTACTACCTGGCGTTGTTCTTCCTGGGGTTCACCTCCATTGCATTCTTCGCCTGGATGTACCAGTTAAAGCAGGGCTTGGGCGTGACCGGCCTCAATGTGCCCGTGTACTGGGGCTTCTACATCACCAACTTCGTGTTCTTCATCGGCATCAGCCATGCGGGCACGCTGATCTCGGCCATCCTCCGCCTGTGTCACGCCGAATGGAGGCGCTCCATCACGCGCGCTGCCGAAGTCATCACCGTGCTGGTGCTGTTCTTCGGTGTAGGCAGCGTGATCATGGACCTGGGACGTCCGGAGCGCGCGCTGAACGTGCTACTCCATCCGAATTTCCACTCGCCGCTACTGTGGGACGTGTGCAGCATCAGCGTCTACCTGACCGCCAGCACGATTTATCTCTACCTGCCGCTCATACCTGACATTGCCATCCTGCGCGACCATGGCGCCAGGCCCGCGTGGCTCTATCGCCTGCTCGGCGTTGGATGGTGCGCGAGCGAGAAGCAGAAACGATTGCTCAACCGTGCCATCTCGGTGATGGCCGTGCTGGTGATCCCGATTGCGATTTCGGTGCACACGGTGGTGTCGTGGGTGTTCGCCATGACCGTGCAGCCGATGTGGCACTCCAGCATCTTCGGTCCGTACTTCGTGGTGGGCGCGATCTTTTCCGGCATCGCGTCTTTATTGATCGTGATGGCGCTGATCAGGAAGATCTATTTGCTGCAGGATTACCTCAAACCAATCCACTTCAACAATCTCGGGCTGCTGTTGCTGGTAATGGCCCTGCTGTGGTTCTACTTCACATTTGCCGAGTTCATCACCACGTTTTATGGCAGCGATCCCAGCCACCTGGTTGTCTTCTATTCCAAGCTCAGTGGCCGTTATGCCGTGCCCTTCTGGACGATGGTGGTGACCTGTTTCATCATCCCTGTCGGCATTCTTGCCCGCCGGAAAACGCGCACGATCACGGGATGCGTGATTGCCTCGATCTCAGTGAACATCGGCATGTGGCTGGAGCGGTTCACGATTGTGGTGCCCACCCTGTCGCAACCGCGGCTGCCGTGGGCGAAAGCGAGTTATTCGCCGACATGGGTGGAGGTCGCCATCACCATCGGGTTTGGCGCCACCTTCATGTTCCTGTACATGCTGTTCACGAAATTCTTTCCCATCGTGTCCATCTGGGAAGTGCAGGAGGGCCGTGAAATGGCGGTTTCCGAGGTTGTCGCGCGCGTAGAGTCGTATTTTCCCGAGGAGGTTCTCCCCTCGGCCTGACCACTGGCGACGGGAGTGGCGCTGTACTGGTTGGTACCCAGAGGAGCGAAGGATGCACAAATTAAATCAGTTCTTTGCGCTGTGCGCGCTGGTCGTCGGCCTTCTCGGGTTCGTACCCGCGATGGCACAGGTGGATCGGTCGCTTAAAGGGGATCAGAATTGTACCGTCTGCCACGACGAAAGCTGGAGAGTGCCGGTACTTTCGATCTATCAGACCAAACACGGCGTGAAGGCCGATGAGCGCACCCCCGGCTGCCAGTCCTGCCACGGCGAGAGCGCCGAACACCAGAACGATCCGGGCAACAAGTCGCCGGATGTCGTTTTCGGAGCCAAGTCGAAGAAATTGTCGTCTGCGGAGGTGAGAAATGCAGCCTGTCTTACCTGCCACGAGTCCCGCATTCTTCCCCGGACGAACTGGTCGGGCAGCCAGCATGAAACCCGCGGCGTCGCATGCAGCGATTGCCATGAGGCACACGTCCCCGTCCAGAGGGTATTCAACAAGCTGACGCAGCCCGAAGTCTGCTTTGCCTGCCACAAAACTCAGCGGGCACAGATTCATCGCTTCTCGAGGCATCCGATCGCGGAAGGCAAAGTGACCTGTTCCAACTGCCACAATCCGCACGGCTCGACCGGTCCGACGCTGCTCGTGAAGAACTCGGTTAACGAGACCTGCTACACGTGTCATGCGGAAAAGCGCGGCCCCTTCCTCTGGGAGCACGCCCCCGTCGTTGACGACTGCACCAACTGCCACACGCCGCACGGCTCGAATCTGTCGCCGCTCTTGAAGATGCGGCCACCGATGCTCTGTCAAAGCTGTCATAGCGGTGACCACGGCAAGAATCTCTATAGTGGCGCAAACCTGCCGAGCGGAAACGTGACAACCGTCAATGGCCGGCTGCCGCTGGCGAGCCAGAGCCCGCCTGCCCAGGGGAACTCCCGAGGCTGCCTGAATTGTCACTCACTGGTCCACGGCTCGAATCATCCGGCCGGCGCCAAGTTCCAGCGATGACCATTATTAAATCGGGGAGGATGCAATCAATGAAAGACAATACTAAAAACGATTATGCCCCCCGTTCGGTGCGGGCTATGCGCGGCACGCTTACCGCCATCGTTCTGATGCTGGCCATGCTGGCCGGCTATAAGGTCAGCGCGGCTGCGCAAACTACTGCTGCGAGCCAGACCACGCCTGAAAAAAAGGTCGAAGTCGGTGTTGGCGGCGTCAGTGACAGCTCGTTTAAATTCGGCGAATACAACGGCCTGCAGAATCAAGGGCCCTTTGGCGTCGGCAACTTCGACCTGCGCGGCGGCGCCGCCTACGACAGTGGCAGTACGTGGCGCTGGCGCCTCAAAGGAACGAATCTCGGCCTCGAAACTCGCAATCTGTCCGCCGAGTTCGGGAAACAGGGCAAATTCCGGTTCATCTTCGCCTATGACGAGCTGCTGGCGAACCGCTCCGACACCTATCAGACGCCGTACCTGGGCGCTGGTACCAATAACCTCACTTTGCCGGCCAATTGGATAAAGCCGACGGTGCCGCAGGTCAACGCGAACAACGTCAATTTCCGCTCGTTCGATCCGATCGCGGGAACAGGAAGCGTCATCAACAGTGCAGGCGTGCTGACGCCTCCTACTGCGGCTCAGTTAGCCACGCTGGCCAATATACGTGCGAACGATCTTCCGGCGTTCCACAATGTCGATCTCTACACAAAGCGCACCCGGCTCGACGCCGGGTTCAGCTACAGCCCCGATCAACAATGGGACATCCCGATCAGCTTCAGTCATGAGCATAAGGCGGGCCGCAAGGCGCTGGGCGCCGTTTCATCGCAGGTCAGTGAAAATGCCGTCATCATTCCCGATCTAATCGACTTCGACACCGAGCAAGCCAATGCGAGCGTGAGTTACAAGCTGAAGAAGCTTTTCTTGACCATCGCGTATTACGGTTCGTTCTTCAACAACAACGTCAAGTCCATGACTTGGCAAGACGTTGCCGATCCGACGAAGTCCGCGACCATGGCGAGCGCGCCGAGCAACCAGTTCAACCAGTTGAGTTTCACCGGTGGCTACAAAATTTCAGCCAACACCAAGCTGGTCGTGACCGGATCTTACGGGCGCAACACTCAAAACGACGCTTTCCTGGGCCCCTCGACGGCGGCAAATGGGCAGTTGGCATTCGGCCTGCCGGCCGCGTCGCTGAACGGGCTTGTCGTGACGGGGACGCTTAATGCGAAGCTAACCGCCAAACCAACCAAGGAATGGAACCTCAGCGCGGCCTACAAGTACGACAACCGCGATAATCAAACTCCGGTCAACATCTACCTATTCCAGGACGCCAACGAAGCTAAGAGTGGCGTGTCCCCCTTCGCCGGCCTCAATGGATTGCCTGCAACCCTGGGAAGCAATACAAACATTTATGAGAATCGTGCCTATAGCAAGCAGATCAACCAGCTCAACTTGCAAGGTGAACGTTCCGTGGGGAAGAGGCAATATCTGCAGGGCGGATACGACTGGCAGAAAATCGACCGCAGTTGCTCCGGCTCGTGGATCAACTGCGCCGACGCGCCTACAACCAATGAACACACGCTGCGTGCCGAGTGGCGCAAAAGCACGGTGGGCAATTTTACGGCCAGACTGGGCTATGCCTTTTCCTGGCGCAGGGGGAAGTATGACGAGGACGCCTTCCTGGCATTGGTGCCCATGGCAAACGTCGTGCCCGCGGGCGCAACGCAGAGCGTTTTAAGCTATCTGCTCCAGACTGGGCTGACTGGGTTCGGCCCCATAGCGGGCCTGCCAGCCACGCCCCTCACCGGCAACGCAGCCATCTTCTCTCCCAACAACAACATTGTGCCGCAGGCCCTCTACGGCAGCCGCAACAACATTAATGAATTGGTCGGCATGAGAAGGTACATGGTGGCAGATCGCAATCGCCACAAGGTGCGCTCAAACTTAGAGTGGCAAGCGACCGAAAAGTTCTCGCTGCAGGGCACGGGCGACTTCAACGACGACGATTACCTTAACTCGATCTACGGCTTGAAGAAGGGAATGTTTTGGCAGGCAAGCGTTGATGCCAGCTATGCGGCGAGTGAAAACTTCGTTGCCGATCTGTTTTATACCTACGACAACCAGCGTTTCCTCAGTGCAGGCGATGCGTATGGCAGCAACAGCTCTGCGGCATTTCAAGGTCAAGCCGCCGATACGATCGTTTCCGGCGGTTGCTTCTCTACCGTCGCGGCGAAAAACGCCAGCGCCAAGATAGATCCCTGCCTGAACTGGTCCAAAAACAATCGCGACAAGATCGATACGGTCGGCTTCGTAATCAGGAGAAAAAACCTGATTTCCGGCAAGCTCGAACTGGCGGGGGAGGTTATGTTCACCCGGGCACGGACAGATACTGCGGTCAATGGCGGCAGTTATGTCAACAATCCTCTAGCTCTGGCAGCGCCTGCTCCACCCCTCCCCGCCGGGACGCCCGCGGTCTTTTTCATCCCCGCCTCCGATTACCCTACGCTAAGAAACGACGAAATTACGGTGCGACCGAGTGCCACCTACGCGCTCAGCAAATCGGCGTCGTTGCGGGCGTTCTACATGTTTCAGCGCCTGATGGCCACGGACTGGGCCTACGCTGGACTGCAGTTCGGGACGGGCACGAATTATCTTCCCACTAACGAAAAGTCGCCAAGTTACGGCGTGCATGCCGGCGGCTTTTCGCTGGTTTACACATTCTAGACACGGAGGTGGTGCTGAATGAACACAACAGCGATTGACGCAGTCTTGGGATCCGCCTTGATGCGCCTGTGCACCTCGAATGGAACTACACACACCCACAAAGGAGCAACCGATGTCCAACGCTAACGGTCGTTCAAAGCTGTTGTTCGCAAGTTTTGTCATCATAGTTGTGCTTGGCTTCTCGTTCGCGGCTTTCGGCGGGGATGCTGCGGCCACCTTCAAAGCGAAATGCGCCATGTGTCACGGCGCCGATGCCAGCGGGAATACGGCAATGGGGAAGAAATTCAAGTGCGCCGGAAATCCAAAAGCAAAGTAAAGCAGAGCTCGGGACTGCGATCGCAAAGGGCAAGAACAAAATGCCCGCGTTCGAAGGCAAGCTGACTTCCGACGAGATCAACGAACTCGCAACCTATGTTCGTCAATTGAAGAAGTAAACCGACGTTCGCTGCGGTACTTGCCTCTTCCTTGGCTGTTACTCAGCACGAGGAACTGACCTGATCGTCCAGGCTGTTGAGCGATCGGTGTGGGACGCTTGGCACGGGCCGGGCTGGAGCGTCCGGCGGATCGCCTCCGCGCAGACCGTATCTCAGATTGGCCGTGAGCAATCAAAACTCCTGCGGATCTTCGCCGTTTATCGATTCACATGGACTGACCCCCTAAAATGAGACACGGATAATTGCAACACTCCAGCCGGAAAGGATCGGCGAGTGGGCAAGAAGCGAGTCGGCAGGTATCCGGAAGCGTTCCGCCGAATGGCGCTGGAGCGGATGGAGGACTGCGCCAATGTGTGTGCGCTGGCGAAGGAGTTGGGGATTGATCGCACGGCGCGGTATCACTGGCACCGGCAAGCGGGGAAGCAAGGGACGGATTCAACCGCGACATCCCCGGTGCGAGAGCTTCGCAAACAGGTACGAGATTTGAAACGCCTGCTGGCGGAGAAGACCCTGGAGGTGGATTGTTTCAAAGGTGCCTTGCAAAAAGTCGAGGCTCGACGCCGGAGCAGCGGCGGCTCTGGCGGGACGGCATCTACGACGAGGTCCGAGAAGTGATGCCGATGCAAGGCAACCTGAGTATCGAGCGCATGTGCGAGTTGGCCAGAGTCAGCAGGGCTGGCTTTTACCGTTCCCTACAACAGCGCGTACCGCGGGAAGAGAGCATGGAAGTGCGGTCCGACATCCAGCGGGTTGCATTGGAGCACCGGCGTCGGTACGGCTACCGGAGGGTGACCGCCGAGCTGAGGCGCCGCGGGATGCCGCTCAATCGCAAACGGGTAGCGCGCATCATGCGCGAGGACAACCTGTTGGCGGTCAGACGCAAGCAGTTCGTGGCCACCACGGACTCCAACCACTCGCTGGAGAATTATCTCAACCTGGCGCGGCGGATGACGCCGACCGGGATCGACCAGCTCTGGGTGGCCGATATCACGTACGTTCGGCTGCTCACCGAGTTTGTCTACCTGGCGGTGATTCTGGACAGCTTCTCGCGCAAGGTTGTCGGCTGGACGCTGGACCGCACGCTGACCAGTCGTTTGGCAACCGAAGCACTGCAGAAGGCGATCCAGTCACTATCAAGACCCTGAAGCGCGAAGAGATTTACGCCAACGAGTACGAGAACCTGGAGGACTTGCGCGAGCACGTCGGGGAGTTCATCGAGCGGTATTACAACCAGACGCGGCTGCACTCAGCGCTGGGCTATCGCTCGCCCGATGAGTTCGAGCAACAGGCCAGCCAAGCAAGTGAAGCAAAGGCAATTGCTCCTACAGTGAGGTTTTTCCCGGAATCGAGAGAGAAAGCTTCGACAGGGATGACCGGGGAAGGGACTCAAACGCCGTCCCTTCCCCAGGCCCCTACCCTGCTCGGAGAATCAACGAGATGACTGCGCAGTGTTGCAATGTGTTCACGGGCCAGGTTGTTTCAAGTGAAGGGTTCAATTTCGAAATGGCTGCGGGTGTAGCAATCAGAAACTGTCTCAGGAGCGGGGTTCACTCTACGTCGCTGTAGTCGATTCTGTGGCGGTGAGAGCATCCAGAATCACTCAAGTTCAAGAGCTTTCAACAAGCAGCCCGCAACAAGTTCCACACCAATCAGTTACGGCCAACAGAATTCAACAGATTTCAATAGACGATGGAATCTGGTTCGGGACCAGGGGGTCGGAGGTTCAAATCCTCTCTCCCCGACCAATTCCTTTATTTGGAAGTGACGACTGACTTCGCGTTTGCCGTGTTGTTTGCGCCATCGTAGGCGGTTGCCTTCAAAGTGTACTGCACGCCCTTTTGGGACGGCACGGACCAGTTGCAGGCATAGGGGCTGATCGTGCTAGTACACTTCAGGACGTTGTTGACATAGAACGCAACCTTCTGAACGCTCCGGTTGTCCGAAGCGGCCGCGGAAATTGTAACGACCGTGCTTTTACTCACGTAACTCCCGTTTGCCGGGCTCGTGATCGCCACCGTAGGCGGTGTTTTGTCAACCACGCTTACCGATACCGCAGCGGACGTAGTGCTGTTACCGGACTGATCGTACGCCCTCGCCGTGAGCTTATGACTTCCCAGCGCAGCCGTGTTCGTGTCCCATGCCGCCGAATAAGGCGACGAAACATCGGTCGTGAGCAGCGCGCCGTCCGCGTAAAACTCAACCTTGACCACGCCGACGTTATCCGAAGCGCTAGCGGAGATGGTTGCGGCGCCCGAAACGGAAGCTTTGTTGGCTGGGCTGGTGATCGCCACGGTGGGCGCTGTCGTGTCTTTGATGGCTACGGTGACGGCCGAAGAGGGGGCCGTTTTTCCGTTGATGCCGTACGCCACGGCGGAGACAGTGTGGCTGCTGCCCTGGATTAACCCGCTTGTATTCCAGTTCACACTGTATGGAATCGCAGTGGCCGTTCCTATGAGGGTCGCGCCATCAAGGTAGAATCCTACGCGAGAAACCAGCGCCGAAGCGCTGGCGGCGACCGGGACGACTCCAGTCACCACCGCCCCGTTGCCGGGAGATGTGAGCGACACTGTTGGGGCACTGTTGTCCACCGCAACCGTTATGGGGCTTGAGGTTGCCTTATTGCCGGCCAAATCCGATGCGGCCGCCGTTACACTGCGGTTCCCATCCGCGACGGTGGTGCTGTCCCAAGCCATTGTGTACGGTGCGGATGGTATTTGGCCGCCTATATTTTGGCCGTCCAGCGCAAACTGCACTCCGACTGCGCCCCCGTTATCGGATGCGCTCGCGACCAGCGTCACCGTTCCGAAGATGGTGGCACCCGCCGAGGGGCTCGTGACGGATACCGTCGGAGGGATGGTATCCGGCGGCGGGGCACTGAAATCGAACAGAAACATCTGGCTGCCGGATGAGCTTCCGTAGTCAACATTGCGTTGGGTCTTCCACGTCGTGCCTGCGTCGGTGAACGTGATGAAGACTTTGCCGGGCAGGGAATCGGCGCCGCCGGTGCGGGCATCGGGGATGCCCGTCCACTTTCTTGTGCCCACAAATGCGCCGTTGACCAGCGGAATTCCCGGTTCTGCCGCGAGGCCTTCATGGTCGAGATAGATGGTGCCGTTCTGGTGGCCCAGGACACCGCCCCACACTCCCGAGAAGTTATTCGCGATCTGCGAACCCATGACACGATAGATATTGTCCGTGGTCGTCGCACCGGTCGTAGAATCGGTAAAGCTGATGTCGAACCGATACAGCCCAAGAGTATCCAGGTTCATGATGTAGGTGCTGGGGTCGCCGCCCGGCCATGGCTGCAACGACGATGCAGTCGTGAGCCCCATGGGCGCAGACCCAAAGGCGTAGTATCCGGCGGATGGGTTCTGGCTGGGTTGAATCGAGAGGCTGCCGGTCCAAACGGTGTTGCCGTTGTAATCCACCAAGTCGCCGTTGCCCTGCGAGCCGTTCAGATCGTAGTACACCCATTCTGAGCCGTCCCAGCATGCCCATTCGCTGCCGCAGAACATCGTATTCAGGAAAAACAAATTCTGAAACGCGAAGAATTGCGTCCATTGATAATCCTGAACCCTGGGGTAGATCTTCTCCCCGTACACCTTTTGGCAGTAGAAGATGTATTGCTGGTTGATCCATTGGTCGGCCGGCACGCCTTCGATCTGTGGCACCAGGGTCTTCACGATGCCAAGAATCAGTGCCCTCGTGGGCCGCACTGTCATCGGGTTGGCGTTGATGAGGCTGTAATACTGCTGGTTAAACGCCTTGTAGAAGCCCGGCGATTCGAGGTTGATCTTTCTGATCGCGGCCGCGCCCATTTCGTATTTCAGCCAGAAAATCCCCGTTCCCCCGCCGTCGCTCCAGAAATCCGTTCCCCGCAATACGAGCATGTTCTGAAAATCGTAGTCCCAATCGTTGCTCGATCCCCACAGGCTGTTCCCCGGCACGATGGGGTCGTTGGGGTAAGTCGCCACGTACTGATTCATCGCCTCGTAGCTCACGCCTTGGGCGAATCCTTCCTCAAATCCGTCCAAAGTCGGATCGAAGTTCCAGTTGTGGTCCATGGCCAAGATGTAGGTATCCCGGAAGGCATGCACCAATTCATGGGTGAACAGTTGCGGATAGAAACTGTCGTCTTTGAGCATCTGATTAAGAGAGGGGACGAACTCGTTGGTGTTGGAGTAACGCAGGTCTCTCACAACAGTCAGGGTGTAACTCACAGCCGGGGGGCCGTACAACTGAACAAGGATCGGGTACATCTTGTTGAAGAACGACGTCATCACCGCTTCCTCGTCGGCGGTGAAGGTCGAGGTCGGGTTGCCGTTCTTGTCATATCCCACAGTACCGAACTGAAGCTGTATGACATTTCCCGGCCGGCCGAGGTTTTGCCATATCGGTTGTACCGGATTGCTAATGACGACCGGACTCCACAAACCCGCTCCGTTCACGGCGTACACCGAAACATAGTAGATGAGGCTGGGATTAAGGACGATGTGGACGGATACGCTATTGGTGTACACAACCTGCCACCACTGCACGTTGGCCAGGGTGCTATAGCTACCCGAGCTGTTGGTGCCGATGCCGAAGATGTAGTAGCTGATGCCGGACTCCGGATCTGAGCCGCTATCCCACTGA
This sequence comes from Terriglobia bacterium, assembly GCA_020072845.1. Classification (NCBI taxonomy): domain Bacteria; kingdom Pseudomonadati; phylum Acidobacteriota; class Terriglobia; species Terriglobia bacterium. Next base: position 256,155 of record JAIQGF010000007.1, on the reverse strand, counting down.
GCGTTAAGCGTCAGTATTCCCTGGGCGCTGGCTGTGACCTGCGCCGGGGCTAGGGGAGGGGTGGTGTCAGTGCTCGCGGTGGCAGGGGTGGCAAGGGCAAGCGATTGGGATACAGACAACTTGCTGCGCTCCTGTCGAATCGTTTCCCCGGTACGATCATGTGGTTTCGATGGCATGACTACGGGAGCTTTGGTCTTGTGCTGCGGGGAAGTGAACGAGGAATCCTGGTTAGCGGTCTCCACTGGCTGCTGGGCTGCGGCGCAGAGGGCAGCCAGGAGCACCATGAAAAATCCCGCTCCGGTCGTCTGCAATACGCTCTTCATGCTGTTTCTCCTGATGACCGGCCTGAGCATCGGAATTTCCGGTGTGGAACACCGCGGCGGCAGCGAAGCCTGATTCCCTCGTACCTCGTCCGCTGGTGCGAACTTCGGCGGCGTGGAGCCGGCGGTGGACGAGTGCTGTACCGCATAGGAGAGATAGCACGCACCGAGCGAGAGGGAGCGGAGTAAAGAGGCAGGGAGATTCGGTGGTGCGCCGTTTTGGCGCGCGTTCCAAAAAAGGCAATGCGCGCATGAATGTCGTGACCGTAGTCGGCGGAGCCGTTTACCGCAGCCGCGCTCGCGCAACTCTGATGAGGCACAGGAGTCATCCGCAAACCCTGGTTGTGGTCATCATTGAATTCTTTCCGGGCCGAAAACAGGGGCGTCATCGGAACTTCCGGTGTGGAACACCGCGGCGGCAGCGAAGCCTGATTCCCCGGCGCCTCGTTCGCTCGTCCGAACTACCGTGCCTTCCCCGTACAACTGCGCTGATCTGGACGTCCCAGTGACCGCGGGCAGGTGCACCTCCAACTCCACATGCACGCCGGGTGGCGGCAAGTCCGTCGCAAGGACGAATACACCTCGATCGCTGATGTCCCGGGAGATCCCCTGCGCTTCCTGCAATTTCCCATCGGCACCCTGCCACCAAAAAAGGGCAGGCGCGCTTACACGGTAGCGTGCGGCTTTTCGAAGCTCCATCTGTGCCCCATCCGCTGCAGTGTCGTGACCGTAGTCGGCAAGGACATCGCCTCCGCTGGCACGGCCGAAACCCTACGCAGTTGATACCGTTTGCACAATGGACACAGCGTCTCTCAACCTTTCGTCCCGGTATGTGAGTGCGTCAGGCCCATGAGGACATTGGCTCAGCCGGTGAGAAGAACTTCTCACCGGCGCGGCGCATACCAAGAAAGGCCCGATGCTCCCAGGAGAGAAATCAAGGACTCAGCGTGAGCGACGACGTGAAGGCCCAATCGGACGGCGGCCATGATGCTTGCGGGCAGGTCTGCGAACGACGTTGGGTGCTGTCGCTTGAGATGCTCATCCAATGCAGGATTGTCCGCGAGCAGAAACGTAGGGGAATTACTTTTGCTCCGCCCTTGACAGCGCAGGGTCCGCGGTTACAATGCAAACCACTTCAACCATTGCCAACCGGTAACGGGCTAACCGGCCCCTCAACCGGCTGATCGTCCTCAATCGGCCCAAATAGACCCTGGAGACCAAAGGTGCAATTTTCCCGCCAGCCTGGGAAAAAGCCGATCCCTGTTATCGTCGCCGACGGCAACGTGATGGCTTCCCGTTTCGTTTGCGCGCAACTCAAGAAACACTCGCAGTTTGATTTGGTCGGCTGCGCCGCCACCGTTGGCGGACTGCTCGAGCTGTTCGAACGCCGCAAAGCGAAAGTAGCTTTAATTAGCACTAACCTCCAGGACGGTCGGCTGAGCGGCTTGGCGATCTTCCCGCTGCTCCGAGATAAGTACCCTGACGTTCGTCGGGTCCTGATGATCGACCACCCGGAACCGGAGCTGGTGCTGGAGGCATTCCGGGGAGGCGCCAGGGGCGTTTTCACCTGCTACGAGTCGCAGTTCGATGCCCTCTGCAAATGTATTTCCTGCGTGCACGGCGGCCAAATTTGGGCCAATGCGCAGCAGTTGAACTGTCTGGTCGATGCGCTGGCTCAGGCGCATACCGTCCGGCTCGCCGATGCCCAAGGCTCCAACCTTTTGAGCAAACGAGAGGAGGAGGTGGTGCAGCGGGTCGCCGAAGGCTTGAGCAACCACGACATCGCCCAGCAGCTTCATCTGAGTGATCACACGGTGAAGAACCACCTCTTTCACATCTTCGACAAACTGGGCATCTCCAACCGCGTGGAACTGGTGCTGTACGCCGTGAGCCACCCAAAGCGGACAGCGATGTCGATGTCCGGTGACGATTCTCCTGCTGTTATGCCCGGCAGACCTACGTTTGATTCGCCAAAATGAAGTGTGGCCAATTGTTGCCGTGGATCTGAATCACAGCAGAGTTGCGAGCCACGGCTGCCGGAACACAGGGGCGACCCGACATTGGGAGCGTGGCGCCTGCCCCCCGGCTATTTCTCGGGCGCTGGTTTGCTCATCAGTTCGACGAACCGGGGATCGGTAAGCACGATCGCAAACTCAGGGTCCTTGTTTACATCCTTGATATAGCTGGAGCCCTCATCCTTGGCCTTGCGGAGGCATTCCAGGCACCGCTCAACATCACCGCGCTTGGCGTACATCTTGGCGAGCACGTAGGAGTAATAGGCCTGATCCTCGGGGGAGAGGACTCTTGGATCGCATCTCTTCCCAATGTGGAACGAGCGGGGTGCGACAGACCCGGTCGGGCGACGATTCTTCTGCCGACAACCACAATGCGGAATATCGTAGTGTGTGGCAGGGCTGCCGATTGGCCAGCGCAAGTTTATGCAGGCAGCCACCCAACCCGCATGAACCGAGGTCAACTGTTCGCGGATGTCCGGGAGTGTGCGAACAAGCCGAGTGGCACAACCGGGGAGCCGCATGCTCATGAACCTCCCCGGACTGATCGTATCGACGCGTTACCCGGCGATGCCAGCGATTGGCCGATCGCAACTGCCGCCGCAAGCCTCAACCGGCGGCGCTTCCTCGAATTAGCTGCCATCCCCTGCGCCGCGTGTGCGGTAGCGGCTTGTTTGCCGCCGGTTTCCTCCGTGTCGCTGCATGCTTCGCTGCTTCCGCAGAGCGACAATGCCATGGAGGCCCGGTTCTATGACAAGCTCGCATCGAAAAATGTCCAGTGCAGGTTGTGTCCACGGCAATGTGTCGTCGCCAACGGACAACGCGGCTACTGCAATGTCCGCGAAAACCGCGGAGGAACGTACTACAGCCTGGTCCACTCGCGGTTGTGCACGGCGCACATTGACCCCATAGAGAAGAAACCATTCTTCCATTTCCGTCCCGGTACGCTCGCCTTTTCAGTGGCCACGGGCGGCTGCAATGTGAATTGCAAGTTTTGCCAGAACTGGGAGATCGCGCAGGTCGCGGTGGAGCAACTCCGACGGCAGTACGTTCCGCCCTCGGATTTGGCCGCTGCGGCCAAACAGAACGCATGCCCCACGCTCGCCTATACCTACAGCGAACCCATCATCGCGTCCGACTATTACCTGGAATGCGCCGAGGCCGGCCACGCGGTGCGGATCAAGAGCGTGTTCGTAAGCAATGGGTTCATTTGCGGCGAGCCGTTGAACAAGCTCTGCGATCGTATGGACGCGATCAAGATCGACCTGAAGGCGTTTTCCGAGACGTATTACAGGGAAGTTGTGAATGCAGAGCTCAGGCCGGTGTTGGACACGCTTTTGACCATCCGCAAGCGAGGTGTGTGGCTGGAAATCGTCTACCTGGTGGTGCCGACGTTGAACGACAGCGAGAGTGAGTTAAAAGCTATGGCGAAGTGGGTCAAGACTGAACTGGGGCCAGACGTTCCGGTTCATTTCACGCGTTTTTATCCCCTGTATCGTCTGAAGAATCTTCCGCCGACACCCGTCGAAACGCTGGAGCGAGCGAAAGCAATTGCCGACAGGGAAGGGCTCCATTTTGTGTACGTGGGCAATGTGCCGGGCAATCCTGGCGAGCATACGTATTGTCCGCAGTGCCACCACATGGTGGTGGAGCGCACGGGCTTCACCGTGCGCAGGCTGCAGTTGAAAGACGGCAAGTGCGAGTTTTGCCAGCAGCCGATACCGGGAGTGTGGTTGTGACGAAGTGACGTTGAGTCGAGAGGAAAGTGCTTATGTCGGTGTCTGCGCTTTCGCCGATCATATCGGGCGTGATGCTGCTAACGATGCTAGTGGTGTCGGCGAACGATGTGGGCCAAGTCAGGCCCGCGGCGGTCGCCGGTACTTTTTATCCCGCCGATCGAAGTGAGCTGGAAAAAACCGTCGACGGCCTGCTCGCTGGCGCGCAGGTAGCGCCGGTGCAAGGCCAGCTCTGGGCAATCATCTCTCCCCACGCCGGATATCCTTATTCCGGGGCCGTTGCCGCGCACGCGTATGCGCTGGTGAAGGGGCAGAAGTTTCGGCGTGTTGTCGTGATCTCACCGTCGCACTACGAGAGTTTTGACTTCGCTTCCATTTATGACGGTGATGCGTACGCTACTCCACTGGGGAAGGTTGCGGTGGACAAGAGCTTCGCGGCCAAACTGGCCGGGGCAAGTCCACTGCTAAAACTCTCCAGCCGCGGCCATACGCCTTCTGGCGATCGGCGCGAACACGCGCTGGAAGTGCAACTGCCATTTCTGCAACGCGCCCTCGGTGATTTTCAGTTGGTGCCGATTGTGATGGGCGAGCAGAGCTATGAAGTGAGCCGAGCGCTCGGGGTTGCGCTCGCCAAATTCATCAGTGGGCCGGACACGCTGATCGTTGCCAGTTCCGACTTGTCCCACTTCCACAACTATGAGGAGGCCACCGCCCTCGATCGCAAGCCACTGCGGGCGGTGCAAGCCTGGGACTACTTCAGCCTTTCACGCAACCTCGCGGCCGGCGTTTGGGAGGCGTGCGGAGGCGGTCCGATTGTGGCAGCCATGATTGCCGCTGAGCGCCTGGGCGCGACCGAGGCGGCTCTGCTCAAATACGCGAACACCGGCGACGTGACCGGCGACCACAGTCGAGTTGTGGGCTATGCCGCCGCGGCTCTGATTCAGCCGGCCGCACATGGTTCGGCGAAAATCGCGGATTACTCGCTCAGCAAGCGCGATCAGGCTGAGCTGCTGAAGATCGTCCGCCAGTCCGTCGAAACGGCCGTACGGCAGCACACGCTGCTGGAGCCGGTTGCGCCGTCCAAATCCGATTTTCTGCTCGACGAGCGAGGGGCCTTTGTCACCCTCACCAAGCGTGGCGCGGTGCGCGGCTGCATCGGTTACGTCAGCGCGCTTAAACCGCTCTACATGACGGTCCGTGACGTGGCGACGTTCGCCGCCATGCGCGATCCCCGTTTTCCGCCGGTGGCACCGGCCGAGCTCAGCGCCCTGGAATACGAGATTTCAGTGCTGTCTCCGCTCCGCCGGGTTACGGATTCAAAGCAGATTCAGATCGGGCGCCACGGTCTCCTCATCAAGAAAGGCAATCGCGAAGGAGTGTTGCTTCCTCAGGTGCCGGTAGAGCAGGGTTGGAATCGCCAGACTTTTCTTGAGCAGGTTTGCTTGAAGGCCGGCCTCCCGCCCAACGCCTGGAAGGATGAAGACACCGATCTGTTCATGTTTACGGCACTGGTTTTCGGAGAACGCAAAAATGCTAGCGACTCGGGCGAGTCGCTGCTGGAGAAGCAGGCAGCGCCGCCAGGATCGGGCCTAGGGCCACCGCGGAGATGAGGTATGCCGACTTGAGCATCCCGAAGACCGGAACCAGGTAAGCGCTCACCAGGATCGCACCGAGAAATGCTCCCATCAGGTCAATCGCGTACAGGGCGGCCAGGCTGGCAGGCTCGCCATCCAGCTCAGGAAAGTAAACGCGGCTTGCGACCTGGAACTGGCATCCGCCCAACGCACCGAAGGTAATCGCCATCGCCGGGAACAAGACTTGACTGGCCAGCAATAAGCCGCCGGTGTTGGTCATAGTTGTCAGCGTTCGGAGCACGGCATACAGAAGCAATGGTGAAATTGCCGCTGCCGCCTGCAAATAGGCGAGAGTGTAACCGTGCACCCGCACTTGCTGGTGATGGGCCGACGTTCGCAGTATCAGCCAGCTTCCTGCCGCCATTCCTGCCATGAACGCGGCAATCACGATGGCAAGTTGGTAGTAGACATAGCCGTAAATTGCCTGAAACCCAAGTAAGAGCAGGACCTCCAACGCCATCAGAACCATTCCCGTCGTTCCTGCACAGAGGCCCGCGATTGCTTTCTGCCTGCGACGGCCACGCACAAACCAGCGCACGCCGGCCGCGATAATCACAACCGGAACCACCGTGACCAGCGGCAGGTTGGCGAACTTGACGCCCGCGAACCAGGAAAACAGTTGCCGGTATGCGGCGCCGAAGTTCGTGCTCCACAGAGTCACCGCGAAATAGTAAGCAGTCGGCGACAAGTCGCTATTGATGGGCGTAGCGCTCTGCGACTGGAGTTCGCGCTCAAGTTCGCGCACGCGATCCGGCATCAGCCGAAACGGCAGGTAGTACTCGCGCACGTAGTTCGCCTTGATGTGCCGTTCACGCAACCGTCCCAGCAACGTTGCGGAGTCCACGGTCAACATCCCCGGCCGGGTTGCGGCCGAAAAATGGACCGTCTCGCCTGGAATCACCACGATGTCGGTGAACACGCTTCGCAGCGTGTTATTGATGCAACGCAGGAACTCGCCCAGGTCGGGACTGATGTAGTCCTCCGCGCCACGCAGCCGGAAGGAGAGAAGTCCTCCGGGATTCAGCTTGCCGGCTGCCTCGGCAAAGAACTCACGGGTGTAGAAACGATTGAGCTGCGCCGTTTGCGGCTCCGGCAAGTTCACGATGATCACGTCGAAACGTGAGGTGGTCGTCTTCACGAAGAGACGTCCATCGAGATTGTGGAGGTGAACCCGAGCCGAGTGCAGCGACACTGATTGGTCAGGAAAATAACGCTCGGCCAGGGAAATAATCTTGGGGTCGAGTTCGACATAGTCAATGCGGGTCAAGGACGGGTGTTGCAGTGCCTGGCCAAGGCTGCCATTCAGTCCGCCTCCGATCAGCAGCAGGCTCTTGGGCTGAGGATGCTGCAAGAGTGCGAAGTGGACACCTTCTTCCGCGCTGGCCGGGTCTTCAGCGTGGAAGGCGACCAGTCCATTTTCATAAATGCTGCGGGTCGCCTCCGTGTCCACGATGTCCAGGCGGCCATAGACCGAGTTGGCTGACGACACCAGGCGGAAACCGCGCCACAGCAGCGCCTGAGATGCGTTTCCCACCCGCGGGACGATCCATACGACCGACGCCAGGGACATGGCTGCCACACCGGCGATCATCATGAGCCGCGGCCGGCTGCGCTGGACTACGATGCAAGCAGCGCAAACAAAATTCACCACCAAGACCAGCTGTGCGATCTGCAAAGCGCTGCAGTACCGCAGCAACACAATGCTGGCAAGCAACCCACCAACGCAGGATCCGATTGCTTCCAGCAGGTACACAGTTCCACTCGCGGCCGCCGACGATGCACCGCATTCGTATGAGTAAAGACGACTGGCCGCTGCGAACAGCCACCCTGACATCGCGCAAAACGCTGCCAGCGCAACAACCGAAGTGAGCAGCATGGCTCCGGGACCAAGCAGTTCTCCGGGAGTGACGTGGTAGGGAATCCTGGCCGAACGCACGAGTACGATGGTGGCCGGAACGGATAATCCGACTGCGAGCTGCAGCATTCCCACCACCGTCCGGGGGGAAAGTGGGAATCGCAACTGACCGAGAATGCCACCGCCAAACGCGGTCCACAGAAGCCAGGTCGCGAGCATCAGGCCAAAGGAGATTTCGTTCCCGCCGAAAACCACAAGCAGTTCGCGCATGAGCACGATCTGCGCGATCACGGCAGTGAAGCCAATGCAGATCGGTGCAGCCCTTATCTCAGCCGCGACGCCTGCGCTGGAAAGGGCTGCGGCCGGCATTCCTGGTTGGCTCGCCTGAAGGTGCATACGAATTCCGACGAACGATCATATGCATTTGCAGGGAAGCGCGCTCATTTCATACGAACAGGCCGCCGCTTGGCCGGGGCGCGTCTTCCTATTGTGGGAACCTCGCCTGTCAACTGCCCGACTCGACCGTCCGGTGGGCAATTTCGTGACTAGAATTAATTGGGATCGCTAGGAGGGGATTATGCCCGAACCAAAACTGAAGATGATCTCCAAGAATGGTATCGCCCAGGCAATCGCGAAGGGCGAATTGTACCGCTACCTGGCTGAGCCGGAGGAAACGGAGTCGATCTGCCGCGATATCCTCGCAGTCGAAGGTGATAACCAAGCCGCTCTGCGCATGCTTGGACTCGCAATTTCCGACCAGCTTTTCGGGGGACGCTTCGATCGCTGGTCAGAGGCCGAGAGCGTTTTTCAGGCGTTGACGGATCCTTACGAGCGGTTTTACTACACCGGGTTGCTCCACGAACGGCGAGCGAAGGCGCAACTGCGAGCGGGCCAGCCGTTACGTACACTCGTACCCCTGATCGAAAATGCAATGCTCTGCTTCGAAAGGGCGGAGAAGATCCGTCCGCCCGGCAATGATGAAGCCCTTCTGCGATGGAACCGGTGCGTCCGGCTGTTGCGGAGCCTGCCGGGCGTGGAGCATGAAAAAGAAGCGCTTGCATTTGATGTGACGGATAGCGCTCCGGCCGCCTGAGAGCGGATACTGCATCTTTCGCCTCGAAGCGGCGGTAAATTAATGGAGGACAAGTCAGTCATTCCTCGCAAGTCCCGGGCCTGAATCGTGCGAAGCACAGCTCGTCACACAACTATGGGGATGAACCGATCCTTCACAGCTTCAGCGGACTCCCGGGCCAGGCGCGCCAGCGTGCGCCTGTTCGCTCGTTTCGCTTTCGCCCAGCATGGCACCAATCTCCGGCGGGAAGTGGTCGCCGGCCTGACCACGTTCCTGACCATGTCCTACATCGTCGTGGTCAATCCTGCCGTGCTGCGCGCGGCCGGCATTCCCCCTGGAGCGTCCATGGTGGCGACGATCGTGACTGCGATTTTCGGCACCGTGATCATGGCCCTCTACGCCAACCGGCCCTTCGCCGTTGCTCCCTACATGGGGGAAAACGCTTTCATCGCCTACACCGTGGTGCAGGCGCTCGGCTACCGCTGGCAGGCGGCGCTGGCGGCCGTGTTTGTTGGCGGCGCGCTCTTCTTGTTGTTGACGCTGTTCCGCCTGCGGCAGTGGCTGGTGAGTGCCTTGCCCGAGAGCCTGCGCTACAGCTTCGCGGTGGGAATCGGGCTGTTTCTCGCTTTTGTGGGATTCAACGAGAGCGGTATCGTGACGCTCGGCACGCCCGGATCTCCGGTCAAGCCTGGAAACCTGATTTCGGCGCCGGTGCTGCTTGCAATTGCCGGATTCCTGCTGATGGCCATGTTGCTCATCCGCCGCTTCCCGGGCGCCATCCTGGTCGGAATCGTCGGCACCACCATTCTCGGGTTCGCGACGGGCGTAACGCCGCGCCCGCATGCCTGGATCAGCGCTCCGCCCAGCCTGGCGCCGGTCTTCCTCAAACTCGATTTCTCCAGCGTCTTCAGTTGGAGCTTTTTCCCGGTGGTGCTGACCATCTTTGTAATGGCCTTCGTCGACACCATGGGTACGCTGATCGGGGTTTCGGCGCGAGCCGGCTTTCTCGACGAAAAAGGCGAATTGCCGCAGATCGAACGCCCCATGCTGACCGACGCGCTGGCCACGATGTTCGCGCCCTTGGTCGGGACGACTACCGCCGGCGCGTACATCGAGTCGGCGACCGGAATCGAAGCCGGCGGGCGCACCGGCTTTGCCGCCCTGGTGACAGCCGCCTGTTTTGCGCTAACTCTGTTTTTCTCGCCCTTTGTCGCTGCCATTCCGCCGCAGGCTTACGGCCCGTCGCTGATCGTGGTCGGCCTGCTGATGCTCGCCCCGATCACGCGCATGCGCTTCGACGACTTCACCGAGGTGATTCCCGGCTTCGCCGTGGTGGCGCTGATGAGCTTCACCTACAACGTCGGCATCGGGATCACCGCCGGCCTGGTGCTGTATCCGCTGTGCAAGGTAGTCGCGGGGCGCGGGCGCGAAGTTCGCGGCGGATTATGGGTGCTGGCCACACTCTCGCTCCTGTTCTTCATTTTCTACCCATATCGGTAACCCGCTCGAGGTGGCCGCTGAGGCTAGCGGCGCCATAGGGGATTGGCCGGGGGTACGAGACAGATCAGAGTTTTGGCGCGGCACAGTTCTGATCGTCCCCTAAAGCGCGTCGTGTCGGAAGAACAGGCGTTTGAGCGGCGCGAGTACCCTCCGCATAGCAAGCACCGGAAGAGCTTGGAGTTTGAATGTGAAGTACGGATCCATGGCCGTCAGGCAGGCGAAACACCAGTCACTGAACGCACCCGCTTCCTCAATCAGGTCCAAAGATTTGATATAGACTTCGTTCACATTGATCCAAGGATCGTACGGCAACCTATCACCTACCCAGTCGATCCTCTCTGGGCGTCCAAACGCCTCAATGGCGAGAGGGAGAAAACGTCCAACCCCCGGCGCATCCGGATCGAGGCCCATCTTCTTGGCGCCGACCCAGTCCACTGCAATTAGGCTTTCTCCAGCGATCATGGTTTTGGTATGGTTGGGATGAGGGTCCACAATAACCCCGAACTGCCCATCCGCGCTCCATATCGCGTCGATCAGCCCAAAGTGCACCGGGAAGTGTTTCATGGTCTCGATTGTCGGCCAATCATACTCACGCTTTGTATGGTACTCCTTCAGTTTGTTCTGTAGCGGGAGTGTGCCGTAGATGTTCTTGAGCGTGAGGGTGTAATGACAGAACACATGTGTTTTGTTCTTGGCAAATGAGATTCGGAAATCTGCATCGCGCCACGTGGGGCCCACGAAATGCTTCCCGAGGCGCCCTCCATAATCGAATGGCACCATTTCCTCGGTCAGATCGACAATGTGGTAGTTCTTCTTTGTCGAGTAGCCGATGTACTCTGCGACTTTCACGACTTCACGGTTGTTGTAGTAGTTGCCGTACGTGCTTTGAGCTTCAACAAGGGCAACATTTATAAATCCACGGGCTACAATGCGGTCGACGAGAGACTCCACCAACCCAGGATCCGTATATGTTGAGTGGTCCCGTTTCGAGTGCATGTACATGAAATTCGGCTTGATCACCACCCGGAAATCGTCTCTCGATTTACCCGACGCGACGAAATGTCGTTCAAGGACATCGAAAAAACCGGACTCATCTAGGACTTGGCCCAGCAATGCCATCTTGTCGTCGCCGCTGCGAACGACGACGGTAGTCGGTGGGGTCGTACGGACCACCGCCGGTGCACGGTGCAGAAAGAAAGTCTGCTCTTCGAAGAACGCTTTGTTAGCGCGAATATAAAACAGAAGTGTCATCCAGAAGATAGTTCCATCGACCGCAAATATCCCAAGATAGCTTAAGTAGCGCGTCGAGAGCAGAAAGAGAAACACCGCCGACAACGACGACGCACACTTCGAGAGCAGGAGGAGGATCACCAAATGTTTCCTCTTCCTGATGTTGCGCTGGGCAACGAAACAGATTCCTGTGATGGTCATCATCATGGAAAAAGCTAGGGCAGTCCAGAAGCGCTCCATGCCGATCGGCGTCAACGGCAACGCAGGAAGCATTCGCATTGAAACCCAGTTGAATGCCCAAAGGAGGCGCCCCGGCACTATGAGGAAGGCAAAACCCACAGCGAGATAGACAAAGGCGCTGATCCTTAGAAAGAGAGCGAGCTGCTTCTCCTCTCTGCGCACGTGAGTCATTCTTCTTCTCCTAGTTGATGCGGCTCCGTTGAACATGGGACCATAAGACACGCGAGCGAATACTGCGCAACGATCTCAATGGGCCAGCATGCAACGAGCAGGAATACGGGAGGATAGCTCGGATGCCCCCTAAACGTCCAAATGCCACTCCCGACGGAACCCGCATACTCGCTGATATTGCCCACGATCCACGACGCGATCACTAGGCCGACAAAAAGGGGGTACTCCAGAGCCTTCGAGCGCAGCAGCGCGACGAGCAGAAGCAAACCGTAGAAGGCCCAGTACAGCCATGTAAGCTCGTTCAAATGGTTGCGCAAGAAGACCATGCCTACCGCGGCCAGAATAACCAGAATAACCGGATTCAATCGGCTTGACACCGGAGGAAGTCTACTCAGGCTTGGCGTCACAACTTTCGTGCTGACAACAAAACAGGTGATTCCCGCCAGAACCCATGCCCAGACGCCAAAGATGAACGAGCCGTTCGTACCGTGATAGGTCCAGAGGCCGCAACGTATGCCTATCCCCTCTTTCATGTACTCAATGACAAAAACAGCAACGATGAGCGACAGTATCCTTGCTGTCGATTCTGTAAACGCAAGCCACACAGCCAAACCGAAGCCGCCGAGCAGAATCCCCCAGAAAGGCAGGGTGATCATCCCCAAATAGCTCTCGTAATACGCGGCAAACAAGAGGCTCGCACCTAGAACGCCGATGACGAGGAGGTTGCGGCATAGGTCGGTACTGAGAGGCCGCCCAAGCGCGATCTCCCCTGCGCCAGCGGAGCGCTTAGACTCAGCCAACGTGCGGAGAACCCCCATCAGTTTCACCCCTCTCTTAAATGAAACAGAATAGCGATCATACCTGAATACCACATTGTTATACCACTACTGTCCGGCTAGAAGACGAATAGAATGAGCTGGTTAGAGTGATCGCGCAAGTCCGATTGGGCGTCGAATATTTCGAACACCAACCGGGATCCCTTCAGGGGCACGCATATTGTCGCGTTGCGGCGCAATGCAATTTATGGGTGGTTGAAATGGTATCATCAGCCAACGAAACGTCAAAGCTTGTTGGCATGACGCGCAAGGACGCTCGGTATATCGGGGGGAATTCGACGTTAGGAACGTGAGGAGGAAGGCAATGCGGGAAAGGGAGGCAGAACGGAACTTGAAAATTCTCTTAGTAATACTTGTTCTCTGGGACCTAGGTTTGTCGGTTTGTGCGATCGGATTTGCTCCGCAGCTCGATGCGTTTATCCGCTTTCCACCGCAGCCGGAGCCACTCTTCACCCGTGGGGTGGGCGTCTACTGGCTTTTTGCAGCTTATATTCAATTGCTCGGATTTCTTAACCCGCGGAAGTTTGTTGTAGCGCTGCAACTGGCGATTATCTTCCGATTGTCAGCTGCAGTTATTGATACGGTGGAAGTCGTGTTCCTGCTCCCGCGACCTTTTTACTTCTTCCACTACACACTCCTGTTCTTCGTCTGCATGAACGTTCTCATTGCAATTCTTTTATCGCACTTCATGAACAGGCTCCAACTGCGCCGGTTCGATGTTTCGAGCGCATAAGGCGCAACTTCCAGCAGGCTGACTCTGGCGGGTGGCGCACCCTTTCCCTGCTACCAAAATGTGGGCACCCCACCTTTCGCGGTTTTCGAAAGGTGGGAATAGCGAACCTCGACACCCATGCTGCTTCGGTCCCAAAAACAAAGTGCCAAGGCTGGCCCAGGCTTCGTGCCGGATTCTTAGTTCTGACTTCTCCTCCGGCATGTACTTGGCGAACCAGTCCAGCATGCGCCGCACGACGTCGCGCTGGTGTTCGAGCCGGGCCACACTCTCGCTGCTGTTCTTCATTTTCTACCCATATCGGTAACCCGCTCGATGTGGCCGCTGAGGCGGATTCAGGCCGGACGTGCGCTGCCTGACTCACTTGACCATCTTCAACCGGGCACGAAAAGTTGCGTGATATCGATCGACGTTGGCAGCAACGGCGCGCGAAAATGACCGCCAGGGATCCTGATCGCACTGGATGATGCGCGCCAATTGCGCATACAGCGGGTTCAGGCTGTCATGAACAGCCTCCACCCTGACGCGGTAGTCTTTCTGATTTTCGGCTTCGTTATACATGCGCACCGAGGCGACGTTCATCTGCTCGTCAACAACAACCATGGCGGCCCCGTGATTCTTCTCGGTTGTTTCGGTGTCAACCACCCACCCTCCGGTGTTGTAGACGGCCATACCGGGCGGGAAATGCGTATAGTCGATCGGCTCGGAGAACGGTTTGTGCGTGTGGCCGAAGACGAACGCGGCCGGCGCTTGAATCGGCTGCTTGTGTTCGTCCATGATTTGTAATGCCAGTGGACCCTCGATATACGTCCTGAGGCCTTCACGTGCATCAGGGGTGAGCGGGTCGTCGCCACGCTGGCTCTTTTCCAGTCCTCCGACTCGGTCCAGTAATTTTGAAATGAATGGAACGGACAGCAAACCCAGCCACTCACCCAGCTTTGGCGCCGAGTGAAACCACTGGTGTCCCGCAGCACGAGCCAGTTTCCGGATGAGCCGGCCTCGTGCGTCCGGGACCAGCAACATGTCATAGATCTGCTCAATATCTTTGCCGACGTCTCCCGAGCGGCCCATCGCTGACCAGAAGAAGTCGATCCAGGCAAAATTTTCGGTCTCAATGTCCCAGATTCTGGTTGGGACCGTGCGCTTCGGAAAAACGGAAGTTCCGAGCGTCGTCATTAACATGTAGATGGACTCGACATAATGGCCGTGGCTGAAAATGACACACCTGCTCTGGTCAGCATTCAACACGCATAGGTTTGGATAGACCGTTCCCACATGAACCTTCTGCGATGCCATGTTGGCGTGGCGGCCAATGACGGCGTTGAGCAGCGACGAGTCCACCAAGTCCGGGTTGAACATGTTGGTCGCATGCCAAGGCCGAGGCAGCTCCCGGCCCGGCTTCGTCGTGCGCTTTCCCTGCACAAACTCGGCATATTGGGTTTCGCGCGCGGTCTCCCACAGATGGTGATCGTGGTTCCCCGGATTGAAGATGATCTTTGAGTCAATGAGCGCGTCCCCGTTCGACGGGAACATAAGTTCCAGAAAGCGTTCGAAGGCCATTAATGCAACATTGTCTTGTGCGAGGGCCAGTTCCAAGGCGTCTCCGTTAAGGATGAGCGTGGGCTTCGCAGAACTTTTGTTGTACCCAACCAGTTCACCAAGGCAACGAGCCAGCGCTTCCAGGACTTCGCTCGGCCGATCGGGATTAACTTCGCCCGGCCCAGTTCCCAGTTGCGTCAGCAGGCTGTTGTCGGCGCCCAGGTGCAGGTCCGAAATACATATGTAACGAATGTCCGGCATGACATCGGCGGAGTTGGACATTGGGCCTCTTCGTTCATTGCTCCTTGGAGTCGTCGTAGACGCCGACGACGATCATTTCGTAGGGCAGCTTGACCGTGACCCGCTGGCCGACAGCCATCTTCCCGACCAGATTGGCAATCCGTTCCAGGTTCACACGCGGAATGCCGAGCAGGTGCAAGGTCGCGCCGGCCTTCGCCTGCTGCAACAGCGTCTCGGCGGGCGTGCCCTTGACGAACGCCAGGCGCACTGGAGACGCGGCCACGCTGTTGCCCTCCGCATCCTGGATCTGCGCCAGCACGAGCGTGCCATCCTGCACGGCAAGACGCTGGCCGAGCTTTACATAAAACTGGGCGTAGTTGTAGCCGACCATCGGCGCAGTGAGCGTCACCGCGGTCGCACTCGGCTGAACCGTGATCTGCATGCCCTCGTAATGGCCAAATGCAGTGGCGGCATCGTACGCCTCATATTCAGCGGGAGGGCTATTGCCGCGCGCTTTCCCTGTGATCGGATGGAAGGCGTTCTTGACGTCCGTACCTCCGATGCTGCTGATGGGGTGAATTTCAAAAACATGCAGCGGGTTGGTGTCTTCGGCGACGGCGACAGGCTGGCCCTGGATTTGTGGATTTTTGGCGGGGTGTTCGAACCAGAGCCGCCACGCACCGGAGATGGCAATCGGCGCGCCCGATTTGGCGTTTTTCGCGACTTTGACCGCATCGGCTTCCTCGGCGGCGTTGACGATCTCCGAGACGAACGGCAATCCAACGTCGTCCGAGCGTGATGCCATGTGGAGGTCGCCATCGGCGGATCCTTTGGAGACCGGGTTCGGTTGCGGCTTCACCTCGTCAACGTTGACTTTTGCGTCGATCGTCGCCCGGTTCTTGTATGCGTCGATCCAGGCGCGCTTGAGCACGACAGTGCCCGCTTGTGCTGAGGCGGCGAGCAACGCCAGGGAGCAGGCAACCGACAGTGGCTGATGGAATCTCATATCTGCTCTCCTGCCGCGGCTGCCCGCGCGCGTGGCTGCGCAGACTTCGACTTCTCCTCTGCGAGGGTCGGCTTCACGCCTGCGTTCCGGATGTTCATGAAGCGCTTCAGGAGGTCGAACCAGAACGGCGCACCCAGCGACACCGCAAGAGCGGTGAGGATCCAGCCGACCAGGTGTGTTTCCACGAGGGCGGTGTATTGCCCACTACTGATCAGGTTCGCATCCTGCGCAGACTTCCAGCCGAGCAACTGCGCAACCGGCCCGCTGGGCTCGGGGATGCTTTTGACCGAGATCGGCGGTGACGGCACCGGGCTGTCGCCATCCTTGTATTCAACGAGCAGGTTGGCCGCTTGCGGCGAGGCGGCTTGCGATGCCTGCTGTGCCTGCTGCACAACTTGGGCGCGCAATTCCGGCTCGCTCCACAGGGCGTTGGTCACCTGCACGGTGTCGGCGTTCGCGAAAATCGTAATCACGACCGCGGCAGCAAGGGCCACCACTTGTGCCTTTCGCTTATACCAGCCGGACACGCGCTCCATGCTGGAATCGAACCACGCAGCGATTCGTTCTTCGGCCGATGCGAGCGAGCGCCCGCTGACGACGGCTTTGAGCGAGCTACGTAGTTCGGAGTCCGGCATCTGGTCAACGGCGGCGGTGATCTCGGCCTCCGTTGGCGAGCGGCCCGCCTGCCCCGGCGAGATGATATCCACCAGCACGCGCGCGAACAGCTGCGGGGAAATATACGAAGGCAGTCGGCCCTTGTCGCTGATTTTCTTAATCAGCGGATGAGAGAGGAATTGTTGCGCGACCTTCGCGCCGGCGGGACTGCCTTCGTCCAGCAGGCTGGTGATGCCTTTTCCCAACGTCTTGCTGCGCAGCTGGAACACGCCTGCCACCGACTCGGTTACCGTGCTGCAGATCAAGGCGAGAACGAGGTACACCAGGGCGAGGCCAATGGCGACTTCGAGAACGGCAGATCCAAACATGATCCCACCTCCAACCGGCAGCGGAGCATAGTTTCTTTTCGTGTGCTGTCAAGGACTGAGTTGTTCTTGTTCTGAATTTGGAACAAAGGCTGCAGTTTGCCGCTCCATGGCGCCGGAGATCGCCCTAGACATAATGCAGGTTTATACGTGCTTGTTTCGAATTCAGAACAATCACCAAGGAATTTGCCGGCCTCCGAAAGAAGGCGCAGAATGCCACACCCAAGTGGGGACTTTCAGTTTGCGTACACTCTCGGATCGATAACAGACTCAGCGCGGTCGGGCGCGGCGCTCAAGGCCCTCGACGTAGCAATTCCCGGTTTTCACTCAACGCCTAACGTGGACGCAGTTTCGGCACGCGATAGTTCTTGTCCGGAGATTACAGCGCAAGGAGCTCTCGATGCCAACCTCCGCATTTGGAAGCAGTCCAATTGAATTTACTAACACTGCGGGCAGCCAGCTCTCCATCCCGATCAGCGGAATGCAATTTTCCGGCACGGTTCCGAGTGTCAGCGCCAACTGGACTCCGTTCACGAAGTATGCGCCGGCAGACCAGAACGTGCTGAAGGCGCTGATGGCCTATCTCGCTGAGCGTCAGATCATCTTCCCTGCGGCGGCAGCGAGTCCGAAGCCGGCAATGACGGTCACGGCGGCCGACCCCGGCTCGGCGGGCAACAACGTGACGGTGGCGACGAAGATTTCGGCTCCGAGTCTCGATCCGACACAGGTCAAATTCGACGTTACGGTGACCGAGACGGAGACCTACACAAGCCTGACGGCCGCCACCATCCAGCAAATGCTGGGAAGCGACAAGGCTCCGGGCACTTCACCGGGAGCGGTCCACGTCGTGGATGGCACCGTTAAGGCGAATGATGTGCCGGATCCCAACGTGTCGAATTACCCGCTGACCGGCGGCGGCGCGGCAGCAGCCTCGAGCGTGGACGTAAAGAACAGCAAGTCGCAGCCGGTATTCACCCTGCAGGCCAGAAAGAACGGCGCCGATGGCGACCGGACGACGGCCAGCATCTCCAATGTCGATACCGGGAATAAGACCTTCGATCTTAAGGTGGTGTTCACCAAAACGAAGGCCGGCGCGACGCTGGGAACGCTGCAAAACGATATGGCCGAACTCGGGTACGAGATCACGGTGTCCCCTCCGGCCAGCGGAATTTTCTCCGTGCCTACGAATGGAACCATAACGCTCAGCGGCGGCGCTGATGGGAGTTCACCGAAGGCCGCAACCGGGACGCTCTTCGCAAACCAGTAACGCGTCGAACTTGTACACCGTCCGAACGTGGAGGGCACGTCATGCCGATTACTCCGACTTATCCGGGGATCTACATCCAGGAACTGCCGAGCAGCGCACATACGATCACCGCGGCAGCGACTTCCGTCACCGCATTCGTGGGCTACACCCATCCGTTCAAGACCAATCCCGCGAATTGGCTGAAGGCGGTGCGCATCTTCAGCTTCACCGACTACGAACGCGAGTTCGGGGGACTGTACGCAAGCGGCGCCCTTGAGTCGCACGTCGCGAATGCCGTGAACCAGTTCTTTCTTAACGGCGGATCGGATGCGTACGTGATCGCCTTGCAACCCCATTTTTACGACATGTCGGTTACCCCGCCCACGGACCAGGGCGCGGTCAAGGCGGCAAGCTTGCCGCTCGGCGGTGGAACTGGAATGACGTTCACCGCATTGGAGCCGACCGACCTGATCCCGATGACGCTGACCATCAGCAATTTGCAGAAGACCGCAGCCGCGAACGACACGGCGGATATCGTCATCACGTACGGATCGCGGGCGGAGACCTTCCGGAAGGTGACGCTGATCCCTGCGGGGCCGAATTACATCGACAAAGCGATCAATGGAATTTCGCAGTTGGTGAAAGTTGCGCCGACAACGCCGCCGAACTATCCGACGACGTTTACCGCTGTCAACCAGGCGAATTTCGGGTACAGCGCAGGGTATCCCGGCGCGACGTGGGCCACGTTCAATGCCGCCGATTTTGCGCCGGTATTCCAGCAGGACAGTTCGTTGGACAAGGCGGATATTTTCAATCTGCTGGTGCTGCCGGGCGTGGCCGATCAAAGCGTGTGGAGCGAGGCCCTGGCGTTCTGCGAGCGCAAGCAGGCGTTTCTCATCATGGACCCGCCGAAACAGGACTCTGCCGATGGGATGAACGGCTTGCCGCTGATTCACGACGACATGGATGCGCTGGTGCCGAAGAGCGCGAACGGAGCGCTGTACTTTCCCTACTTGCGCACCACGGATCAGGTGACCGGTGGCGCAGCGGAATTGCCTCCGAGCGGTTACGTCGCGGGGGTCTACGCGCGCACGGACGTAAACCGCGGCGTCTGGAAAGCTCCGGCCGGACTTGAGACGACCCTCCTGAACACGAGCGGCGTGGTCGAGCGCGGCCGGATGACCGATCCGCGTCAGGGAACGCTGAATCCCAAAGGCGTGAACTGCCTGCGCGATTTTGCGGGCATCGGCACGGTGGTGTTCGGGGCGCGAACCCTGGTCACGGAAAATCCGGCATTTCAGCAGTGGCGGTACGTGCCGGTACGGAGAATGGCGCTGTTCTTGGAACAGACGCTGTATCGCAACCTGGGATGGGTCGTCTTCGAGCCGAATGCCGAGCCGCTGTGGGTGGCGATCCGCACCACGATTGAGAACTTCATGTTGTCGCTGTTCCAGCAGGGCGCTTTCCAGGGAGTCACCCCGAGCCAGGCGTTCCAGGTGAAATGCGACAGTTCGACCACGACCCAGCAAGATATCGACAACGGAATCGTGAACATCGTCGTCGGATTCGCGCCGCTGAAGCCGGCCGAGTTCGTCATCATCAAAATCGCGCAACTGGCCGGGCAGACGCAGGCATAGGAGGAGCGCCATGGGCAAACCGTTCAGCGTGAACGTCAACCGATTCGATCCGTACAAGACATTCCGATTCCTGGTGTACTTCGGGACATCGACGCAGCCGGTGGCCGGGGTGAGCAAGGTCACGGGCTTGAAGCGCTCGTCCGATGCGATCGAATACAAGGAAGGGGGCAACGGGCTGATCCGCAAAGGACTGGGGCGCACCAAATACGATCCCATCACTTTGGAGCGCGGCCTCACGCACGACAGCGACTTCGAAGACTGGGCCAACGCCGCCCAGGTGCTGGACAAGGGCAGCCCGACACAATCGCTCAAAAGCCTGCGACGCGAAGTGCGGGTCGAGCTGCTGAACGAGGCGGGACAGCCGGTGCATCGCTGGCTCGTGCATCGGTGCTGGGTATCGGAGTACCAGCCGGTTTCCGATCTCGATGCCGGCGGAAATGCCAACGCGATTGAGCACATCAAGCTGGAAAACGAAGGCTGGGAGCATGACAAGAGCCTGGCGGAGCCCACGGAGACTTAGCCGCCATGTTCAAGCTCCCGGTCAGCGGATTCGACGTTGCCGTGCGGCAGCCCACGGGCGCTGACGACCTGGCGTTAGCCGACGCGCGCTCTCTCAACCTGGCGCTGGCATTGACCGTCATCGGGCGCCTCGCCACGCGCGCCGACGGGGCGCCGGTCGATGCGGCCGCGCTGGCGATCACCGACCTCGAGGTCATCCTGTTGCTGATCCGCAGCGCTGTGTTTGGCGGGCTGATCGCGACGGACGTGGTATGCCAGAACGCCGATTGCGGCGCAAGAGCCGATATCTCGTTCCGCATCGCCGACTATCTGGCGCACCATCCGGTGCGCATGCGCGGCGGCGTGGAGCGCGACGAACATGCCGGCTGGTTCCGTTTGCGCGGTTTGGGAGCGAGATTCCGTGTTCCCTGCGGCGAAGACCTCATGGCGGTGAACGGCGCGCGCCATCCCGGCCGCGAACTGCTGCGCCGCTGCGTCACGCCTGCCGAGGTGGACGCGCCGACGCGCCGCAAGGTGGAGCGTTCGATGGAATCGCTGGCCCCGAGCTTGTCCCACGAGATTCAGGGCTCGTGCCCGGAATGCGGGACCAAACTCACCGTCTTCTTCGATGTGACGCAGTTTGTGCTGCGGGAACTGAAAGACCAGGCGTCATATGTGTACGAAGAGGTCCACCTTCTCGCCCTGAATTATCACTGGCCGGAGGCGAAAATCCTGGATTTGCCGCGCAGCCGCCGCACGCAGTACGCGGAAATGGTGCGGGAGCAGGGAGGATTGTGATGCGTCGCGCGTCGTATCTCCAGCGGATCTCCGGGCAGAGACTGACGCTGGCGCCGGTGCTCAAGCCGGCCACACCGCTATTTCGCCGCTGGGAAATGACGCAGTTCGCGCTGCGTTCGGAGGAGCGCCCACGGCGGCTGGAAACTTCGACGATTGCAGGCGAGCTTGAGCCGCGCCGCCCAGGCGATTCCGAGAGCGATGCCTCACAAACCGCAGCGGGGTCACAGGAGAGTTTTGGATCAAGTCTTGCGGCTGGTGGGTTGCACCGGTCTGCCGAGCACGTCGTGAACGCTGCACCGAATGCCGCCGCGCCAGCCGGCCGGACAACATTGATGCACCGCGCACAGCCGGAAAAGGAGTCTGGTTCGCCCACCAGCCGCGCACGTACCAACAGTTTTCCGATTCAGACGCTCGACCATCGCTTGGCGAGGCCGTCGTCACGCACCGCGGCGAATCAAGATCGGCGGGAAATCGCGAATTCGGGTTCCGTCTCGAACGCGGACACGGCGATGCCAGGTGCCGATGCGGGCGAACGCGGCTCGCCAGCGGAGTACCTGCGGGAGCAGCGTTCGGTTTCCGCGCACCCGACATGGCGCAGTGAGCCGGCGCGGAGCGACAGCCACTCACCCGCGCTGTACGCACACCAGCGTGTGATCACGGCTCCAGTTCCGAGCACTGAGCCGGGCGTGCCGCCCAAGCCGGGCACAAGCGCTGCGGCATCGGTTCGCATCGGCTCGATCGAAGTTCGGGTGCTTCCATCAAGCGCGCCTGCGCCGCCGCGAGCCGTAAAACACTCCACATCGCCGGGACTGTTGTCGCGAGGGTTCCTATCGTGTTTTGGACTGCGACAGGGTTGAGGGGGAAACGATATGCCGCCGGCCCTGCTGGGATTGCTGGATCTCTCGGTGGTTACCGACCTGCTGGTTCAGAAGCTGAAGGACTGCCGAGACCAATCGCCGATTTGGAATCCCAACAACCTGCCGCACAATCCCGGCCCCTCGTACACCATCAACATCACGGGCGTCGCTCCAGACGAACTTCGCTCCACCGGCGACTGCGAATTGACGCTCTACCTGTTCCACGTTTCCCAGGACAAATTCCAGCGCAATATGCCGCCGTTTACTCCGCCGCCTCCGGGGAACCATACCCCGGTCGCGTTCCAGCCGCTGACGCTGAACCTCTACTACCTGGTGACGGCTTACGCGAAGGGAGATTACGTGCACGAGCAGCAGGCCATGAGCATTGCTCTCCGCTGCTTCCATGAGGACCCGATCCTGACGACAACCGTCGTGCTCGGCGGCCAGGGGGTGAAGCAGGAATGGACGCTCACGATGGAGATTGAATCGACTGAGGAACTCGGCCGGCTTTGGCAGGCAACCACCGTGGCGATGAGGTTGAGCACTATTTACCGGGTCAGCGTCGTGATGCTTTCGCCGGAAACTTCCGCATTTCAGCTGGCGCCGAAGCCGCGTCAAATCGGCCTCGCGGTGGATGCGACTGCACTCCCGTTCGCGGCGGCGGGGCAGGTGATCGGCACGTTTCGCACCGTCGCGTATCACTCGCCCGACAGCACGGCGGGGAATCCGGATATCAAATCCTTCGATCTTTCTCCGGCGACGGTGGCGCCGGGAGAAACCGTCTTTCTTTACGGCGCAGGACTGAAGGATCGAGTGTACTTGCTTGCGCCGGATGGTACGGAGTCCAACATCACCGCTTGGTTGACGGCGCCGGCGCCGCCGCAAAGCGAAACTCGCTTCACGCTTAAGCTCCCGAGCGCGGTGGGAGCGCTGCCCGCTAATTCGCCGCCTGCGGGCGTGTACCAGTTGCGTGTCGGCAACAATCTGCCGGCGACGGACCCCGGCGCGGTGCGCTCGAACGCGACGCCGTTCAGCATTGCCGCCCGCGTGGACGCGACCGATCCGCCGGTCCTGTCCGGGGCCGGCCCGTTCACGATCCAAGGGGCAGGGTTCGTGACCGGCAAGACCGAGTTGCTGCTCGATCCGGTCCCGCTTGCCGAGGGACCAGCGGCGGCGGGCAAGTTCACTGTCAATCCGGGAGGAACCGCGATCACATTTCAACCGCCCGCGAATCTGGCGACAGCACGATACACCATACGAATTCGCGTGAACGGCGTGGAATCGGCGCCGGCATGGTGGCTTCAGGTTTGAACATGAGATTGAAGAAAGAGCCGAACAACGGAAGGGCTGCCGCGATGGAGCGACCAGCGGCAGGGCCGGCGTTCACCTGGCGCATACGGGTGCGCGCGCAGCGCCGCGTCTTGTGGATGCGGTCACTGTGGGCCAACGGGCGCACGGAGACGGAACACGGGTTGGTCATTCCCGACAGCGAAATCGACCGCATCCTCACCGATCCTGCCGAACTGAGAGAAGCCGAAGCGCTGTTTTATGAAAACGATTCCAGCGCGCGGGAGCTTGCTCCATTAATTCTGGCCGCCGACGCGGCGTTTGCGCTCGATCCGCCGTGGGCGCACTTGCAGCAGGCATTCGAGCTATCGCAGGCGGAACTGGATCTGCTGTCGCTCACGGTTGCGGTCGAAGTCGACCCGATGCTGCGGCGCGTTTACGGATACCTGCACGATGACGCCACTGCCGGCAGGGCAACGCCTTGGCTGGCTGCGGCACTGTTTGAATCGCCGCTCGGCGTGAGCTTCGGGCCGGACTGCAACCTGATTCGCTGGCGCATCGCTTCGCCCGCTGACAACGTTTCGGATAGCGGGTCCGTGGCGACTGCATGGGTGGCCGATCCGGGTGTCGTGCAGTGGCTCACCCGGTTGGCGCCCATCGATCCAATGCTGGGATCGGCGGCCGCGTTTATTCCCGCGGCCGAGAACGCAACCAAGACCTGTCTATATCCGGCGGAACTAGCCAGGATGCAGGCATTCGTAGCGGTGGTGCGAGACGCATGCCAGGACAGCGGGGATTCGTGTCCGCTCATCGAGTTGGAGTTGGTCGGACCGGATGGGTCGGGAAGAGAAACACTGGCTGGACAGCTCGCCGCGGCTTTGGGCTGCAACTTGGTTTCAGCGGACGCTGCTTTGTTGATGGGCAGCGACGTCCCGCCGGCGACCGCCACGGAGCGAGCGGTGCGCGCGGCACGGTTGGCAAAGCTGGTGGGCGGCGTTCTGTACTGGCGTCACGCCGAGCGCGCGAACCCCAATGTGTGGGACCTCGTGATGCAGCCGGAACTTACGATCTTCGGGTCGCAGCTGCCGCTGTCGCAAACTACACGTCCAGCGGTGGCACGCCTATCGATTCGCTTGCCGCGGCTCACGCGCGACGCGCGGCTCTCACTTTGGACACAACTTTCCGATTCGCCGGCCCCGGAGCCGATCACCGACTGGACACTGGTTCCGGCGGAGATCGTCAATGCCGCCCGCGTGGAGGCGGCCGGAGCAGACGCGGTCGCCAATGTCTGCCGGGGAAATCTTCACCAGGGCCCGCATGAGCTGTTGACGCCCATGCTCTGCCCTTACACGTGGAACGACATCGTGCTCCCCGCCGGCGTGCGGCAGCACCTCGGGGAATTGGAGCAACAGGCGCGGCTGCGCTGGCCGGTGTACGAGGACTGGGGATTCGAAAAACTTGTTCCCATGGGCCGCGGCATCACCGCCATGTTCGCAGGCCCGAGCGGAACGGGAAAAACCATGGCCGCGCAGGTGATGGCAGCCTCGCTCGGCATGAAGCTCTACCGCGTCGATCTGGCGGGCGTGATGAACAAGTACATCGGAGAAACCGAGAAGCACTTGAAGCAGGTGTTCGAATCCTGCGAACGCACCAACGTGGTACTCCTGTTCGATGAGGCGGACGCGCTCTTCGGACAACGGACCCAGGTCAAGGACGCGCACGACAGGTTCGCGAACATTGAAATCGATTATCTGCTCCAGCGCATGGAACAGTTTGATGGCATCGCCATCCTGGCGACGAACCGTAAGGGCGATCTGGACAAGGCCTTCGTGCGCCGGCTCAGGTTCATCGTCGATTTCATCCAGCCCGGTCCTGCCGAGCGCCTGGCTTTGTGGAAGCGCGCTCTGCTCGCGCACTCGCCCCGGGGCGAGGCTTTGCTGCAGGACATTGACTGGGATTTCCTTGCCGGCAAGCTGAACATGAGCGGCGCCGATATCACCTTAGCGGCTTTGTCAGCCGCGTTTCTGGCGCGCGCTGAGGGTTCGCGAATCACCATGAACCATGTACTGAACGCGGCGCGGCGCGAGGTTGCCAAGCACGGCGTGATGCTGCGTCCGGGAGATTGGGAGGGGTGAGCTGTGGTCGAGCTTACGCTGGATAACGTCCGGCTGAACCTCTCCGGAATTTCGGAGAGCGAAGCAAAGCGCCTGGCCCGTCTGATTGCCGATGCCCTGGCCGGCTCGGTTGTTCACCTGCGGCGGTCCGGAAACGTAGAAGCGATGCGAGTGTCGGTGCCGGCCGGGGCCGGCTCGACGGACATGCTCGCGAAATCCATTGCGGACGAGATTGTGAGGCAAATCGAGCGCTCGCTCTGAGCCGCGTGCGCCGCAACTTCGAGGATTCGTCGCCGCAAGCATCGCGGGCCCAATGACAACGGAAAGGAACACGAACCTGTATGCCGGGCAAGTATCTACGAGGCGCGCTGGTGGAGTTCATGCCGACGTTCCTGGTGCCTCTGCCGAACGTCATCATCTTCCAGTACAACCCGGAGACGATGACGCACACCTGGAGTCAGCCGGAGCCGGCGCACGCCGCGGAGGCGACCGGGTCGGCGAATCCGCTTGCCGTCAAGGGCATGCCCGGAGAGCAGTTCTCCTTCACGCTGTTCATGGACGCCGGAGACATGATCGCCGACGGGAGTCCTGTGGCGGCGGGCCTTGCTGACTCCACCGGCGTGTACAGCAGGCTGGCCGCCCTGGAGATGCTGTTGTATCCGACCGGCGGTTCCAGTGTCCGATACCTCCTCGGCTCGGTGTCCGCATCGGCCGGCGCGGGCGGCATTTCCATCGGAGGCTCCGCCGGCGCGCAAGCGAAACGCTCGGTCCCGCAGTCAACCGTCCCAACCGTGCTGTTCGTTTGGGGGCCCGGGCGAATCCTGCCGGTGCGTGTCACCCAACTGCAGATTACCGAGCGGCTCTACGACGCGCTGTTGCTCAACCCGACCCATGCCGAGGCGACGATCACGCTGAGAGTGCTGACCAGCGACGAGCTTCACGCCGTTAAGGGTCCGCTCAGCAACATCGCCAAGGCGGCCTACGTGTACTCGCAGGGACTGCGGCAGACCCTGGCGCTCGCGAATCTGGAAAACGCGGTGGAGTCGATTATCGGCATGTTGCCGCTGTAGTCGTTTTTCGAGTGGGGTCCATATGTTCTTTCCAGGTAGCCGGTACGAAAATTCGGCCACGTACACGATCACTAAGGCGGACGGCGCCAGCATCTCCGTCGCCCGTCTTCCGCTGCCCTCGAGCAATCCGCTGATCGGTTTTCATCGCCGGCACGAAGGACAGCGGCTGGACTTGATCGCGTCGCACTACCTCGCGGACGCAACCGCCTTTTGGCAACTGGCAGACGCCAACAACTCGATGGCGCCGGATGCTCTGGCCGTCCATGACCTGGTGGGTGTGCCGGGAAAGGGCCGCTGAGCGATGGCAAGCGCGTATCGAATGCTGTTTAACGGAGCGGAGGCGGACGACGATCTTTATGCCCAGACCACCGCGCTGGAGGTGGAGGAGAACGCCGATGGACCGGCCGCCATTGAATTCACGCTGCCCGTGAGCGCCGACGATGCTGGCGACCTCGCCTACGTGAACGACGACAGATTCAAGCCGTTCGCGAACGTGGCCGTCGTCGTGAGTGCGGACGGGGGATCGGATCAGTGCATCTTCGATGGCTACGTGCTCACGCACAAACTGCACCTGGGCAGGGGGACCACCGGTTCGAGCTTGACCGTTTGGGGACAAGACGCCTCGTGGCTGATGAACCTGGAGGAGAAAGTGAAACAGTGGGTGGACGTGACCGATGCGGACGTGGCGAACGCGGTTTTCAGCGATTACGGCATCACGCCCTCGCCCGACAACACCGAAGACGATTCCCCTTCCCATACGGAAGACGGCCACAGCCTGATGCAGCGTGCGTCCGACATCCAGTTTCTGCGCAACCTTGCGCGCCGCAATGGAAAGCTCTGCCGCGTTACCTGTGCCGATACTCCCGGGCGGCGCGTCGGCTACTTCGCCAAGCCGAGTCTGGGCGGCGACCCGGAGGTCACTTTCGAGCTCAACGACCCAGATGCGTGGAACGTCGATGCGCTGGATTTCGAGTGGGACGTGACCCGCCCCACGGAGGTAAGCGCGCGGCAAGCATTGTTCAACGATGACGATCCCGACGGCGCCAGTGGCGGCACCAACGATTCCGGGCTCGACCCTCTCGACAGTCGAACCCTGGCAGAGTTCGCGGGCAAGGACATGGTTGTTGTGCTGACCACCCCCGTGGACGACGCCCAGGAATTGACGCTCCGCGCCCAGTCGGTGCTCCGCGAAGCCGGCTGGTTCGCGCGCTGCGAGGGCGAAGCCGACGTGGCGCGGCTGAATGGCGTGTTGCGAGCGGGCATGATCGTTTTGGTCAATGGCGCCGGCAGCCTGAATTCCGGCAAGTACCTGGTGTGGAGCGTCCGGCACAGCATTACCGCGGAGTCGCACAAGATGAAATTCACGCTGGTGCGCAATGCGGTCGGGCCGGCCCCATCGGGAGGGAGTTTGCTGGGAGGTCTGTTATGAGCGGCATCAACGAACAGGCGATCCTCGATGTGCTGGAGCGCATCCGTTACCGCTTCTACGGCAAGTATCGCGGAACGGTCACCGACGTTGACAAGGACACGCTGCGAATTAAGGCAAAAGTGCCGGCCGTCCTGGGCGACCAGGAGAGCGGGTGGTGCGTGCCTTGCGTTCCCTACGCCGGCCCGGGCGTGGGCTTCGCATTTCTGCCCGAAACCGGGGCGGGGGTCTGGATCGAGTTCGAGGGCGGCGATGTGTCGTACCCGATCTGGACGGGCTGCTATTGGCGCGCGGACGAAGCGCCTTCCGACGCAGCCCCGGCCGTCAAAGCCATGGTCACCAAGTCCGGCAACAAAATCCTGCTGGATGATGACGGCGAGAGCATCACCATCACCGACTCGCACGATAACAGCATCACGCTCGACTCTTCCGGCGTGACGCTGAAGCACGGATCGAACACGGTCGTCATCAACGACTCGGAAGTAAACGTCAACGATGGCGCGTTGGAGGTGATGTGATGGCGGGCTTGCTGAACTCATCCAGCGTCTTGATGTGCCCCCACCTGGGGACCGTCTCAGTCGTTACCTCAAACACGCGAGTGAAAGGCGGGGGCGATTTTCTCTTGCGTTCGTCCGACACCTTCACCATCAAGGGATGCACGCTGAACGTCTCCGGCGCGCCGCATCCGTGCATACAGGTCCAGTGGATGGAAAGCGACCTCCGCAGCAAGGCCGCGGGAGATTTCACATTGAGCGAGGACAGCGTGGGAATGTGCGTCGCCGCGGATCAGGCGCCGCAGGGAACCGTGCTGATCCAATTCACGCAGCCACAGGTTTCAGGCGAGTAGCGCGAGACCGACATGAACCGTTGCGATTACGCATTTCCGTTTCGTATTGACGCCAACTCAGGGCAGGCGGCGCAGACCACGTATGAGGCGCACGTCGAACAGATGATCCGCCAGGTTCTGCTCACGTCGCCGGGCGAGCGCGCCGACCTGCCCGATTTCGGCTGTGGCCTGCGGCGGTTGCTGTTCGCACCCCATTCGGACACGCTCGACGCGACCACGCAAATCATCGTGCAACAGGCCTTGAACAAGTGGCTGGCTGGGCAGATCGATCTGAAGGCGGTCACGGTCGCGCCGCCCTCCGAAACCGGAGACGAGGCGCAATTGTCAATCCGCATTGACTACGCGCTGGTCGAAACCCGGACCGACAAGAGCATCACGGTGCTGGTGTTCTGAGATGAACGCAAAAGACAGGCTCGAAGCACTGCTGGTTACGCCGCTGGCGCTGAACGGCATCGACTACGTCGAGATCGCCAACCCGGCGCAGACCGAGCTGCGCGTCCACTTCCTCACCAAGGTTGCGGTCGCGGGCACGATCACCGGCGTGCGCATCAGCGGCGGCGAAACCATCCCCGTCGTGCCGACGCACAAGATCAACGACGCAACTGACTGGCTCACCGACCCGAGTGGGCGTCCGGTGCTGAAGCTGTTGGTGGACAGCCCGGGAGACTTTTCCCTTTACACCCTGGCCATCACCAGTTCAAAGCTGGACGATTTCTTCAGCGACGCGCAGTTCACGTTCAAGGCCGCGTGCCCGTCCGATTTCGACTGCAAGCCGCCGGCCACCGTCTGCCCGCTACCCGAGGGAGACATTCCGCCGATCGATTATCTGGCCAAAGACTTTCTGAGTTTCCGCAAAGCGCTTTCCGATTTTTCGGCGTTGCGCTACCCCGAATGGCGCGAAGGTTCCGAAGCCGATTTCGGCGTGATGTTCATGGAAGCGCTGTGCAGCCTCGGCGACGATCTCAGCTACACGCAAGATCGCATCGCCGCGGAAGCCACGCTGGACACCGCCACACAACGGCGGTCGATCGTGCGCCACGCCCGCCTGGTGGACTATGAGCCCCGGCCCGCGACCTCCGCCGGCGTCCTGCTGCAGTTTGACGTCGAGAGCGGGCCCATCCCGTCGGGACTAGTGGTCAGCGCTCTCGGGCCGGACGGGCTGGTGATCGACTTTGAAACCGGTACAGGCCTGGTCAATCCCACGACCGGCACGTTGAACGCAACGAATTATCTGGTCAGCAAAACCTGGAACCGTCTCGACGATGCGGGCGTCAACCCGAACATCGTGGCGTATTACTGGGACGATAGCCGGCGCTGCCTGCGTAAAGGCGCCACCGAAATGTGGGTCGCCGGGCACAACTTTAATTTCTATCCCGGCCAGCAATTGTTGCTTGACACGGCTGGCGAAACGACGGCGGACCCGCATATCCGCGAGATCGTGCAACTGATTTCGGCGACTGAAGAGACCGACAAGCTGTTCAACCAGGACGTGACGCACCTCGTCTGGCGTCCGGAAGATGCGCTGCAATTCGATCATGATTTGACGCGGCAAGCAGATGGCCAGCCCAAGACGGTGTTGGCGGGGAACCTGGTTCCGGCGACGCAAGGAAGACGCTACACGGAGGCGTTCGCGATCGACACTGCGCCGCCGTCCGCGCCGGGAACGGCACTGGCCATCGATCGCATCGGCCCGAACAGCGCGCCGACATTCGACTGCGTGCAGTACCTGTACACACTGCAACGCGATCCGCTGGTGTGGCTCGCTCAGCCCGGCGGCAATACTCCGCCGCTCCCGGAAATCCACCTGACGCAGTTGCCGGAGCAGATCAGCGGACAACCGACGGAATGGATGTGGCGACGGCGCCTCCTGGAGGCCGGCGCAACCGACCCGGCGTTCACCTTGGATTCGGCCCGCTTCAGCCGCATCGCGCGCAATGGGGATGCGACAGTTTCCTACGACTACGACGACGACACCGGCGCTACCATCCGTTTCGGCGACGGCATTTTCGGGAAAATTCCTGACCCGGGCGCCGTCTTCCAGGTCACGTACCGCGCCGGGATGGCATCCGCCGGCAATGTAGCTACCGATTCGATTACGCGCGTCGATCCTGCTGCAGGCTCGCTCGTCTTCCGGGTCACGAATCCATTTCCTGCGACCGGCGGCGCCGACCGCGAGACCGATGAACAGGTGCGCCGGCTGGCGCCGCAAGCATTTCGCGCCAAGCGTTTTTTTGCGGTCCGGCCCCAGGACTATCAGGACGCGGCTCAGACGTTGGCCTGGGTTGCGCGCGCGGGTACGACCTTCCGCTGGACCGGCAGCTGGTTAACCGTGTTCACCACGGCGGATCCCAAGGCCGCCGAACAACTGACGGTTGGCCAGCACACGGAGCTCATCAACCTGCTCAACCGCTACCGGCTTGCGGGATACGAATCGTATGTTCCGGCCCCGCGCTTCGTGTCGCTGGACCTGCTCATCACAGTTTGTGCTCAGTCCGGCGCGTTTCGCGGCGACGTGGAGGCGGCGATTTTGGCCGCACTCTCCGCTTCCCGCCTGCCGGATGGAACCGCCGGATTTTTCACCCCGGACAATTTCACCTTTGGGACCCCGCTTGAGCCAAGTGATCTGGACGCCGCCATCCAGAAGGCCTATGGCGTCGCGGGTGTAGTGGCCGTGCGGTATCGCCGCCGCGGCGTGAATAAGGACTACATCGACCTGACAGACAGTTACGCGCCTCGCGCGGACGAAATCCTGCGCGTGGACAACGATCCGAGCCGGCCGGAAGCGGGCTCGATCAAAGTGATCGTGAACGGTGGGAAATGAGTACAGGCGTTTGTCCGTGCCAGCAAACTGACGCCAGGGCGATCTCCAACCCTCCCGGCAGGGATGCGATCGCCTATCGCGTGGGCGATTACCTCAGCTTTCGCCACGCACTGTTGTTGCCGCGCGCCGGCGAAACCGAGCTGGCGGCCTGGCGCCCGGGCGCGCAAGGCGACTTGGCGGTCCAGATGCTGGAATGGTGGGCCTACGTTTCCGACGTGCTTACGTTTTACAGCGAGCGCATCGCGAACGAGGACTACCTGCGCACGGCGATATTGCCGGAAAGCGTCCACCGGCTGATCCGGTTGCTCGGGTACCGTCCACGGCCCGGCATCGGCGCAAAAGCTGTCGTCGCCGCGCTACTGAGCGGGCCGAAAGCCGTGAAGCTCCCGCGCGGGTTCGCCATCCAGAGCAAGCCCGGTCCAGGCAAACAACCGCAGGTGTTTGAACTCGACGCCGATGTCACCGTCCCGCAACGCGATCAGCTTCCGGACGCTGTCCCGGCCGAGCCCGCCCCCAGTCCGTTGCTGCTCATCGACGGCAACAGCGTCTTGGTCAGGGGCACGATCTCCTCGGTCAAAACAGGAGACAAATTATTGCTGCTGCAGAAGGGCTGGCAGGCGTCGGCACAAAACTACGCACTCGTGACCGTGGGCCTCGTTCAGCCGGCCAAGGATCCGCTTGGCAAAACGAACACGCGCCTGTTTATCACGGGCGACCTCAGCGGCCTCGGCGCCGATCCAAAGTCGGCCGACTACCGCCTGTTGCGCGGCACGCGGACTGCGCGCCTGTGGCAATACGATGTTGACACTGGTCACCCGGTCGTGGACACGACCGGCAAGACGATTCACCTCGACTCGGCTCACCGCGACCTCAAGGCCGGCGACCCGCTATTGCTTACTTCGGCGGGCGGCGCTACGGCCAGTGGAGGAGCGCTCAACAAAATTGGGTTCAAGGTCAGCGCAGTAAAGAAGACGGGCGGGTCACACTTCGCCAAGGCCGGAGCAGTTGCAGGTGAGTACACGATTTACACCGGCATCGAAGTTTTTAATCCCCCGGTCGCTCCCGAGTTGGTGTCCGTAACCAGCTATCAGGAACAGATCTGGTACGCGAATGGCGATTTGAAGGATCCCACAAAGCCGCCCGCAGCGACGGCTCCCCCAATCAGCATCCTGCACTCGGTCATCGGTTATTCACCGAATTTGAAAGGCGATTGGGGCGGGAGTACGAAGCTCGCACTGCTCCGCTTCGGATGGCAGGAGGTGGGGGAGTTGATCGGTCAGGCGGCGACAACATTCGACGGAAAGAATCCATTGCTGCAGTCGGTTCTGCCGGCGGTTTTCCCGCAAATACAGAGCGAGGCCATCTTGGTCGAAGACACCAATGGCAACGGTGTCTCGGCGAGCGGTTCTCTTGATAGCCAGGATGCGTCGCTGTTGCATCTCTCCAATCTGCCTCAGTCACCCTTTTCCTTGACGCTGCCGTTACGAACGCTCTTTGATCTGCTGCCTTGTTCGCGCGGCAAGACTGTCCTGAATGAAGTCTTGGGCAGCGGTGATGCGACCATCGCGGCGCAGGAATTCGTTCTGCAGAAGTCTCCCCTGACCTATCTGCTGAGTGGAGATTCGACCTCCGGAGCGAGTTACAAAAGCGCGCTTCGCGTGTGGGTGGAGGGAGTGGAGTGGAGTGAGGTGCCGAGTTTCTACGGACAGAGTCCGGCGGCGCAGATCTTTGTGACTCGGGAAGATGAGGGCAACAAAACACATGTGCTGTTCGGAGACGGCATGAACGGCCAGAGGCTTCCTTCGGGCGTCAACAACGTTGTTGCCACGTATCGACACGGAAGCGGGGCGGATGCGCCCGCAGCCGGCTCTTTGAGCGTGATTCTGCAACCCCAGCCCGGACTCAAGGCGTTGCGCAATCCCGTGGCCGCCGGTGGGGGAGCCGATCCCGATGCTTCTACTCAAATCAAGCAATATGCGCCGCTATCGGTTTTGACCTTCGGACGTGCCGTCTCCGGCGCCGACTATGAGGCCATCGCCGCGCGCGCTCCCGGCGTCGGCCGGGCGCGTGCCTACTGGTCGTGGGATTCGAGCCAGCAGAGGACAGCGATCACGGTCTACGTGGGGGACGACGCCAATGCGGTCTCCGCCGCGCAGACGGCCCTGGCCGGCGCGGAAGATCCCAACCGTCCCGCCGTCGTGAAACAAGCTGTCCCCATACCATGCGCGCTTGGTCTCACCTTGCGCATCGACGTGCGTTATGTTCCCAGCAACGTAGTTGCGGCGTGCCAGACCGCGCTGGTTGACCCCGACAGCGGCTTATTCGGCGCTCATGCCGTTCGCATTGGACAATTCGTTTATCGCAGCCAAATTG
This sequence comes from Terriglobia bacterium, assembly GCA_020072845.1. Classification (NCBI taxonomy): domain Bacteria; kingdom Pseudomonadati; phylum Acidobacteriota; class Terriglobia; species Terriglobia bacterium. Next base: position 222,080 of record JAIQGF010000007.1, on the reverse strand, counting down.
AACAAGCTTGCCTGGCAGTGCCCGGCGCTCTTGCGGTGCACGGATTGAAGTTTTCTACCGACCGCGGAGCGGGCCCGCAAGTCGAACCAGGGTTCCGGTTCGATCCTGGCGAGGGCGGCTTTTTCCAGCTTGATCCATCCGACCTGACTGTTGCACCGGAGATCGCAAACGATGCCGGATGACTTGGATCATTACGAGGCTTACTACGCCGATAAGCTGTGGAACCTGCTTCCCGCAGTGTACCGCTCGGAGGACTCTGCGGCGCTGGGCGCCAACGGGCCCTTGCGCGAACTGGTCAACCGCATCGGGGCGCAAGCGGCAATCCTGCGCCGCAGCATCGACCGCCTGTGGGAAGACCAGTCCATCGAAACCTGCGACGACTGGGTCATCCCCTACATCGCCGACCTGCTCGCGACACGGCTGGTGGCCAGCCTTGATGCCCGCGGACAGCGGCTCGACGTCGCCAACACCATTTATTACCGCCGGCGGCGTGGGACAGTTGCCATCTTGGAGCAGATCGCCTCCGACATCACCGGCTGGGACGGCCGGATTGTCGAGTTCTTTCGCCGCCTGGGAAGAACCCGTCACGGCCTCGACCCGGAACTTGGCCTCCCGGCGCAGAGCGACGATCCCGCTGGCGCTCGCGCTCTGCAATTCGCCGAAGGCCTCACCGGCATGTGGACGCACACCGCGATCGGCGGCTGGGCCGACCTCCGCAGCGTTTACGGTGCCTCGAAGGTGCAAAGCGCGTTTGACGAATACTTCCACACGGCAGACTTCCGTTTAGGCCGCGGACAAATCGGCTGGCACAACATTCCGCGCTTGGGCGTGTTTTTGTGGCGGCTGAAGAGCTTCGGAGTCGACTACACCACGCCGGTCGCCGTGAAGAACTGCCCCGGCTACTTCACTTTCGATCCGACGGGAAGGCAGATTCCTCTGTTCGCCCGGTCCGCGCGCGCATTCGGAGATGCGTGGGTGAGTCCGCAGGAATGGCAGTTGCCGGTGCCGATCAGCACCCCGCTGTTGCATTCCGCCCTGTCGGACCCGGGATCCGAGCCTTTGTACGCAGCCATTGATCCGGCGGACGGGACAACTCTGCAGGACAACTCGCTTGGAATTTTCACCAAGCCAGGCGTGTTTTACCAACTGGTCAGCGGGTCGCAAGTTACCACCAACCCGGAAGTCGCGCCCCCGCACGTGATCATGATCTTTCCCGAGTGCGGAGAATTCCAGGCGCTTCATCCCCCATTGGACGGCCCGCCGTTCGTGAAGTACCACTACGGATTTCCGTCCGCCATCGGCGCCGGACCTTACGACCGCAGTGCTGCCAGGCGCGAAGCCACGCCGACTCCCGTCCCGGTCCAGGCTGTTCCCGCAGTGGGGCCGCTGGACGCGGCATTAACAGCCACTGGCGCTACCGGCACCGTGCGCATTGACGACTCGCTCACCTACACCGCGGTCAAAGACTTGAGCGGAATCAGCGCCGTCACGATCCTCGCCCGAAACGGCGGTCGTCCAGTGATCCGTCTTGCCGGCGGTGCAAAGTGGACCTTCACCGGCGCTGCCGGCGGCACCCTGGTGCTTGAAGGCCTGTTTGTGACCGGCTGCGACATTGTGCTGGCCGGCGAATTCGACAGCGTCACCCTGACCTGCTGCACGTTGGATCCCGGAAGCCTGGATGCAAAGACCGGCAAGATCGCCACAGCTGTCGACGGCCAGGATTTGGCGCCGTGCCATCTGTCGATCACGGCGAAAATCCGGCAACTTACCATCGATCGCTGCCTTCTGGGGCCGATCGCTACTAGCGCGGCCGGCGCGGTCGAAAATCTTGCCATCAACGACAGCATCGTGCAGGCATTGCAAGCCGACAAAGCCATCGATCTTTCCAGCGGAAGTGTCTCGCTGACGCGCTGCACCCTCCTGGGCCCCGGCCACATGCACCGCCTGTACGCGAGCGATTGCATTCTCGGCGACGTGGCCAGCGTGGAGAACGCGCAGGATGGCTGCGTTCGCTTCAGCGCCTGGTCCACCGGCAGCACTCTGCCGCGAAAGTACGAATCCGTGGAGATCGCGCCGAAGTCGCCGCTGTTTGCCAGCCGCACCTTCGGCCAACCCGCCTATGCGCAACTCATTCAGGCTGTGGACCGACAGATTGTCTCCGGTGCGGTGGGCGCCAGCATTTCCCAGGGCGCGGAAGACGGGTCGGAGATGGGCTCGTATGCGCTGGAGAAGGGTCCGATCAAGGAGCGCAGCCTGGCAATCAAGTACGAGGAGTTCATGCCGTTGGGACTGGTCCCGGTCATTGTTTACGTCACGTAAGAGAAGGATGTGGGCGTCGGGCCGAAACTGCTGAAATCACCGGCGAGCAATCACTGCGAAGCAAGGAGCAATCCATGGGCAGCGACAGGGTACGCGTTTCCTACGACGAGAAGCAGCAGTACCGATCCGTGGTCATGCAACAGGGGCGCGTCACGCTGGAAGCTGACGCCAATGAAGCGCTGCAAATCGTCAACGAAGAGATTCGTCACGACGCGCTCGATTTCGTGGGGCCGACTGGCACTCCCGACGACGGCTATCGCATCACGCCGGACGGCGCCGGCACCGATTTCCAAGTCCAGGCCGGAACCATGTACGTGGGCGGTGTGCGCGCTTACCTCCCCAAGGGAAACCCGCCCATCACCTACAAGTACACTAGCCAGCCGGATTGGCTTTTTCCCGCGCCGCCTGATCCTGCGCCGCCTTCAACCGAGCTTGTCTTCCTCCATCTGCTCGAACAGGAAATCAGCGCGGTTGAAGTTCCTTCCCTGAAAGATGTTGCGCTTGGCGGTCCGGATACGGCGCAGCGCAGCCGGCTACTCCAGCATGTTCATCGCCTGGCGACGCAGTCGAAGGACTGTTCCGGAGCATGGCAGGAAGCCATCGCGCGCTGGAACGCACAAGGCCTTGATTTCCATCCCAACTCCATGCGCGTCCTGCCGCAGGCGGCATTGAAGGTCAGCTTCAGCCAGGACAACACCAGCCCTGACCTGTGCAAGCCGGTCGCTCAGGGAGGATATCTCGGCGCGGATAACCAGTTGATCCGCGTGGAAATCTGCGAAGTCGATCAGGCGGGCAACGCGAAGTTCCTGTGGGGCTTTGACAATGCTTCATTTCTGTACCAGGTGACCGCGGTCGACAATCAACACCTGCAATTGGGCTCGCGTCCTGTCGATCAGTACCACCAGCCCCGCAATCAACAGGCAGTGCAAGTGTTGCGCTCCACTGCCAAGCTCAGCAACGGCGCCTACGTTGCTTATGCCGCGGATATCGACAATCCACCGGCGAACAAGTTCAGCGTGGTCACGACGCTCGCCGGCGCTTACATTCCGGATAGCCAACAGGTCGCACTCAATGACGCCTTGTCCAATGACTTTGTCAATCTCACTGATCCCACCGATCCAACTCAGAAGACCCAACTCTACCTGCGCATCTGGGAGGAACGGCTCGACCTTGTGGCGAACACGGCCACTTCCTTGGGACAGACAGGCGTGCAGGTGACGTTCAAGGCGGGAGCAAGCGGGAAGTACCACGTGGGCGATTACTGGACATTCGCAGTCCGGCCCAGCACCTCGACCCCCGTGTATCCGGAGCGTTATCTGAATGACTTTCAGCCGGCCGATGGTCCGCGTCAGTGGGTATGCCCGTTGGCCGTGATCGACTGGAAAGCGACACCACGTTCCGCCGTCGACTGCCGAAACCAGTTCGATAACCTGGTTGAACTCACCAAACGCACGCTCACGGCTGGCTGCTGTACAGTCCAAGTCCGGCCCGAGGACCTGAAGGGCAACGCCAGCTTGCAGTCGGTGGTGGACCAGTACAAGGGCAAAGGTCCGGTCAGGATTTGCTTGATGCCAGGGAAGTACTTGCTGGCCGAAACACTCCGGCTCGGTTCCGAGCACTCGAGCTTCACCATTGAGGCGTGCAATGGGGGCGTAGTTCTCCAAGCCGCCGAAGGCGCAGGACCCAAACTGCTCCACGGCCTGCTGCTTGTGGACCGTGCGAGCGACGTTACGGTGAAGGGTTTGCAATTCGAAATGCCTTGGGCGCCGTTTGAGAAGGCGGGCGGGAAGCTGGCGGCGATCGATGCGCAAACCATACGTAAGGTCGGCGGGCCTGTGGTCAGCAGGCTGCAGGTGTCCATTGGACTGAGGGCATTGGAGTGTTCAGGATTGACGATCGACTCCTGCGCTTTTCACTTCACCGATGCTAAGGAGGCGAACGCCATCGCGATCGGCGTTCTCGCCAGCGGCGCTTGCAACGGCCTGAAAGTTTCGCGCAACAGTTTTCAGCACGATGGGGAGTCGATCCAGACCGCCAAGGAACCGTTCCAGGTTTCTTTCGGCCTCGTAGCGGCGCCGTACGCGGCCGGCAAGCTGGACCTTTCAGGTGAAAACCGCGTCTTCGAAGTCGTACTCGTCCCCAGCCTGTTGCAGGACTGCATCCTGCAAAACAACGACTTTGAGCGCCTGACCGCCGCCGCCGTGCTGTATGCCGAGTACGGAGATGTTTCCATCCAGCACAACACGGCACGCGATTGTTATGCAGGCATCGAAATTTTCTCCCTGCGATCGCTCCCGGTTCCCCCTGACGTCCCGAACCAGCCAGTAGATAAATGGCTGAACGATTCCGTGGTGCTGCTGGGGGCGACGCTGGCACGAGCGTATCCCTGGCCGTCCGGCTTCAAGCCCGCAAACCCGATCGAGTTCAAAGTGACATGGCCTGTTGTACAACCGCCGGCGATCGGCCCCGTCCTGACCCCGTTTTTTGTCCTCCACAACCTGCTTTCGGCGGCGGAGCGGCAAGGGTTCGCAAAGCCCATCAACAATGTGACCTTGAATCTGGATTGCTCCCACAACACGTTGGTGGCGATCGCAACCAATAAAAGTGCGGTACCCCAGGAGATCAAGGTGCTTTCCACCTTCGCCCTGTTCGTTTTCGACGACCGGTTCGACCTCGGCGGCAGCGCCATTGTGCATGCCAACAACTTCAGCAACGATACGGGGGAAGGAAGCATTCCGACGGTGGCGCTGATTCAAATTGCGCGCGCGACCGTGACCGGCAATTTGATATTCAACCAGAACGCGCAGGGCGGCAAGCGCAGCATCGTTGTTGTGCCGCTTCCGATCGGCACAGAAAACGCCACCGTGGCGGTGACGGGAAACGTCTTCGCTGGTACGCCCCAGCTACCGGTGAGGCCGCTGCCGGCTCCACTTAATACCTGGGGCGTCTTGAATGCCGTGGTGCCCTGAGGCTGTCTGATGCTGCACGTTGCCACAACCGAAACCAAGCAGCGCAACGATCCGGCAAACGCTGCGCCGGCGCCGGAGCCGCGGCGTGAGTTCCACTCCCGCGTGGCATCGCCGGGCGCGTATCTCCACGGCGGGCCTGAAAACTCCGGCGGGCGTGAAGCGTCGTGGCGTCACTCAGCTCATCAACTTCAGCGGTCGATGGGCAACCGGGCCCTGATGCGGATGGTCGATCGGCGCGCAGCGCGCCCCCCCGCTACACCTGTGCCAACTGTCCAATTACAGCGGAAGTGCGCCTGCGGCGGGTCAGACGGCGAGTGTGAATCCTGCAAAGAAAAGCGCGAGCAAGGCTTCCTGCAACGCAAGACCAGCGGCGCATCGGCAGAGACTGGAGTACCGCCCATTGTGCACGAAGTTTTGCGTTCGCCGGGCCAGCCCCTGGACGCGGTCACCCGAACATTTTTCGAAAACCGGTTGGATCATGATTTCAGCGATGTGCGCGTGCACACCGGTGAGCAGGCCGGCGCCTCGGCGAAGGCTGTCAATGCGCTGGCCTACACCGTGGGAAGTGATGTTGTGTTTGGAGCCGGACAGTATGCTCCTTCCTCAAGCGCGGGTCGGCGTTTGCTCGCGCACGAACTCGCGCACGTAGTGCAGCAGCGAGGCGCTGCCCCGGCGGCGGCGAGAAAGCTCACCATCAGTGAACCTCAGGATGCCGCCGAACAGCAGGCCGACCGCGTAGCCGAATCGGTGACCACGGGCCATTCTGTTCCTTCCCCAGGTTCAACTTCCGGTCCAGTTGTGCAGCGAGCGTGCGGAAGTTCGGCGGTCAAGGCGGGCGAGTGCCCCGGGCTCAGCGGGGATGTAACCGGCGAACCATTCTTGTTCAAAGTCGGATGTGATGAATTTCGTGACGGAGAAGAGCCGCGCCTACTCGCCTTTGCAGCCACACTACCACGGAACAACATCTTGGAAGTGCACGGCTTCGCCAGTGAAGAAGGTCCTGTCGCGTTCAACGATACGCTCTCGTGCGCGCGTGCGGAAAAAGCCATAGACGTGCTGACGACAGCCGGCATCTCCGCTAGCCAGATACGTATCTTCAAGCACGGCGCGACAGCAGGTCCAAGGCCGGAGCATCGGAGCGTAGTGATTCATCGTGTCTCTGCCGTTGAACCAGTCGACCACAAGCACAAGGTGGATTGTGTCCCAGCGTACGACACGACCTCCTCCCCATCCGCCACGAACTGCAGCGCGTACCAAGGTCCGTTGGCGAAGACCTGGCTGACTTGGACTTATCGCCACAATGCAACGTGCGCGTGTGAGAACACGCCGGACAATGCCACTAACAATTGCGTGCGGAAATGCCTGCAAGCAAAAATGAGTGCGTTCCTGTCAGGTCTGAGCCGCGCCGGCGCCGTGAGTGGAACATGCCTCGATCCCATCGGTCTGCTTGATCCGGCGTGTCCAGAGCCGTATTGCCGCGATCTCTACCGTCACCACGTCGAATGCTATCGCGAATGCTGTTGTACTCACGGCTTCATCGCTTATCCCGCGTTCGTGACGATGTGCGAATCTCCGTTCCCTTGTTCGTTCGTCGGTACAACGATCGACTGGTTTAATCGCTGTCTTTGAACCGCTTTCCTCCCTTCCGGGTGACGCCCGGCAGCTCATCGCTGAGTACATTGGGGGGAATCACGACAACCGCTGGCGCGCGCTCCGGGCGCAAGATCCTGGTCCAGGTCGGCGTTGACGTCGGCACCCTGGTGCACGAGGCTTGTCATTTCTACGTGCACAACAACTTCACCCAGATGATCGCCGCACGCAAGGACAGCGAAGAATACCTGCGGGGAGCTTCCACGACGTTCGGGCGCATGTCGCCTTTGGGCGCAGCGCAAGGCGGAAATGGCTGTCCGCTTAAGTTGGTAATTCAAGCTCCACTTTTCGCGGAGCGGTTTGACTTCGCGGGCGCCCCGCTGCGGGAGCAAGTCATGTGCGCTGGCTCTAAAGTGAGCGGTTTAGAAAACGGATTTCTGTTCTGACGCGCATAGCTCTGCCTCCAGATCCTCGCAGCGCCTTTGCCCGCGCCATACCCTCAAGCCTCGCGGCGGCATCAAACGCTGTCTTGCCAATTATCCTGTGCCGGTTCGGTGCTTCCATCATCGTAGGTGGCGGTCACGACAAGTGTGTGATCTCGAAACGGACTTGCGCCGCCCGCTTGAAGATGCGTGTGAGCATGGTGATCGACCGGGACCATGATCGTGGGCTCCTGTAAGCCGAGGCCATCGAGGAGGCACTTGACCGCTACGATGCGCTTCCCCTGCGGCGCCGTCACCTTGATCCCCAGATCGTTGCCGGTAATCGCTCGCTTGTGAGTGGTCTCGATTGCCATTGTCCTTTCCTTTCCTGTGACATGGTCAATGGGTGCGACGATGGCCACGTGCAGCCAGTTCGCCTGCCGCCAACCTGATTGTCAGGATTGTTCTCGTCGGCGGCCGGAACGCCGTCGATAACGGATTCTTGTTCCGAAAACGGAACAAACCCCTGGCGGTTGGCACATCCTCCCTTCGTGATCCTCTCGACCCGCCGACGCGCCCCGATCTGCTGCAAGTCCCCGGCAGAAGCTGCGTTCTTGACTCTCCGGCAAGTAGCGGCAGACCCGTACACGCAATTCCTCAACCAGCTTTGGCATTAAAGAAACTTCTACTTGACGCAGGGGGGCATATTGGCCGGGCCTGCGACGCAGAGAACATCCGTCGAGCACTGCGTGTTCGCGCAGTATCTTGCCGCTGCTCGCAATGCGCAACACGGAAAACGGCAGCGCTTTGGGACGATGGCGCTGGGTCATAGAATGACGGCATGCCTCACCTCGGGCAGACTTTCGCGGGCTTTGTCCCGAGGCGCGCCACTACCGCTGAATGCGTGCCGAGCCCCCTGCCGCGAAGCTTCGGACTTGGTCGAGAGTCGCCATCGTAGTGTCGCCCGGAAACGTGGTAAGAAGAGCGCCATGCGCCCACCCTAAGCGAATCGCCTGTTCTGGCGACTCGCCGTTCATGAGCCCGTAAAAGAAGCCCGAGGCAAACCCGTCGCCGCCGCCCACGCGGTCATACACTTCCAACTCCGCCGCCGGCGCTGATACGGTCTGACCGTCAATCCACGCCACTGCGCTCCAACTGTGACGATTCGTCGAATGCACTTCGCGAAGAGTCGTCGCGACGATTTTCACGTTCGGGAAACGCTTCTTCACCGTCTCCATCATGGAGAAGAAAACGGTAGGGTCCAGTTTCGACTTGGCAGCAACATCCGGCCCGGCAAGGCCCAAGCCTTTCTGCAGATCCTCTTCGTTCCCGACCAGGACATCCACATGCCTCGCGATCTCGCACAAAACATCTCGCGCACGCGCAGCGCCGCCCGCACCCTTCCAAAGTTTTTCGCGGTAGTTCAGGTCGAAAGAAGTGACGCAACCAGCCGCCTTGGCTGCCTGCATGGCTTCGATCACCAGTTGCGAAGTGGTCTCGGAGAGCGAAGAGAAAATGCCACCGCTGTGGAACCAGCGAACGCCCTCCGCAAAAATCGACTTCCAATTGAAATCTCCGGGTTGGAGCTGAGCGGCAGCCTCATTGGATCGATTGTAAAAGACCACCGGCGGGCGAACCCCGAAGCCGCGGTCACTGTAAACCGTGGCCATGTTCGGCCCTCGGCTGCCGTCGTGGGTGAAATGCTTGTACAACGGCACCACACCCATGGCTCGCACCCGTTCGGCGATCAAATCGCCGATCGGGTAGGAGACCATCGCCGTCGCGATCCCCGTGCGCAGGCCAAAGCAGTTCGCCAGGTTGGCGGCGCAGTTGTATTCGCCGCCGCTGACATGCATGTCACAATGTGTCGCCTTGCGGAAGGGAACGATCCCGGGGTCCAGTCGGCAGACCAAAGCTCCCAGCGACAGGAAATCGAAGCGACCTAGGTGAGGAATTTTCAAGGATGAAGCCATCTCTTCGTCTCCGAACAGTTGGAAATACCGTGGCGATCTACACCTCTAACTGGACTGGTTTGCCAGTACCGGAAAGCAGGTGAACGAAAAGGAGAGCAACCAGGTAAGCGGAGCCCGCGATCATGAAGACCAGCACGTACGAGCCGGTCCACTGCAGCACATAGCCAACCACCTTGGCGATGAGCATCCCGCCGATAGCGCCCGCCATTCCTCCAATGCCAACCACCGAACCCACAGCACGCCGCGGAAATAAATCAGAGGCGACCGTAAAGAGGTTTGCCGACCAACCTTGATGTGCCGCGGCAGCAAGGCTGACCAAGGCGACTGCCGCCCACAGGCTGGAGACTCGCGACGCGAAAACGATCGGCACCACGGCGAGGGCACACATCAGCATGGCTGTTTTTCGGCTGGAGTGGACACTCCAACCGCGCTTAATGAGCGAAGATGAGACCCAACCTCCGAAAACACTGCCTACTGTGGCTACGTTGTAAATGATCAGCAGTGGAAGCATCATCCCGCTGAGATCCACGCCATGGTTCCGATGGAGAAAATCAGGCACCCAGAACAGATACAGCCACCAGATAGGATCGGTAAGGAACTTGCCGATGCAGAACGCCCAAGTCTGGCGGTACTTGGTTAATTTCAACATCGGTATGGAGGAGGCCTGGTCCGGAGGATCACTGCGAATGTAAGCGAGTTCCCCGGCCGACAGTCGGGAGTGAAGCTCGGGCGCGCGATAGAACCAGACCCAGAGCACAACCCACACAAATCCCAGAGCGCCGGTCGCGATGAATGCCATCTGCCAACCGTAGGTGTAGGTCAACCAGGGGACGACCACGGGAGTGACAATGGCGCCGACGTTCGTACCGGAGTTGAAAATCCCGGTCGCCAGTGCCCGTTCTTTCTTCGGGAACCACTCCGCCACAGTTTTGATCGAGGCCGGAAAACTGCCGGCCTCTCCCAAACCGAGAGCGAACCTGGCCGCGGAGAATCCGAACACCGAGCGAGCCGCTGCATGGCACATGGCGGCAATGCTCCAAACGAACACTGCCAGTCCAAATCCTCTCCGGGTTCCGAGCCAATCCATCACCCGTCCAACGATCAGCAAACCGGCGGCGTAGGCGACCTGGAAATAGAAAACGATGTTGCCGTAATCGATCTCGTTCCAGTGCAGTTGTGCCTGCAAGGTGGGCTTGAGAAGTCCAATCACCTGGCGGTCGATGTAATTGACCGTAGCGGCGAAGAACAGAAGTCCACAGATCACCCACCGGAGTCTTCCTACGGGTGAAACTTGTTGAACTCCTTCCACCTGTGCTGCTAACGCGGAGCCGGTCGTTTCGGTGTCGGCCATTTTCTTATTCCAGTTCCTAAACCCGCGTACCCGTTTCCGGATGCGACCACTCGGTATGGAATACGCCTTCCCGGTCCACTCTTCGATAGGTGTGTGCGCCGAAATAGTCGCGTTGCGCCTGCGTCAGATTGGCCGGAAGCCGCTCGCTACGATAGGCATCGAAGTAGGCCAGCGAAGAGCTGAGGGCGAGTACGGGTATGCCCATACCGACAGCGGTCTGCACGACCAGGCGCCATGCCGCTTGACGACTCTCCACCGCTTCACGGAAAGCAGAATCAAGCAAAAGGTTGACGAGCCCAGGATCGCGGTCGTAAGCCGCCATGATTTCGCCCAGCAGCGTCGCGCGGATGATGCAACCCGCACGCCAGATTTTCGCGATGTCGCCGGGGCGCAGCTCGTACTTGTACTCGGCCGAGGCGATCCGCATCAGCGCCAGGCCTTGGGCATACGACGTGATCTTGCTGGCATAGAGCGCCTGCTCGATCGCCTTGATGAGCTTGTTCCGGTTTCCACTGTAGGCCGGCTTCGGACCACGCAGTAGCGTGGAAGCCCGTACACGCTCCGGCTTGAGGGCGGAGAGGATCCGGCTTTCCACCGCCGCATTAATCGTGGGAATGGGCGCACCGATGTCGAGCGCGTTCTGACTGGCCCACTTTCCGGTTCCCTTCTGCTGGGCCTCGTCGAGGATGACGTCCACGATCGGCCTGCCGGTGGTATCGTCGATCTTGGAGAAGATGTTCGCGGTGATTTCGATCAGGTAGGACTTCAGCTCCCGCTGGTTCCAGTCGCTGAAGATGGCATGCAATTCGGCCGCCGGGATCCCCAGGCCACGATGCATCAGGTCGTAGCACTCGGCGATCAACTGCATATCCCCGTACTCGATTCCGTTGTGAACCATCTTCACGTAATGCCCGGCGCCGCGTGGCCCGATGTATTCCACGCAAGGCTCGCCGTCTTCGGCGCGGGCCGCGATGGCCCTCAGAATGGGCGCGACCGCCTCCCATGCTTCCCGCTGCCCGCCCGGCATGATCGCCGGGCCCCAGAGCGCGCCTTCTTCGCCGCCGGAAACGCCCGTACCGATGAAGTTGAATCCCTCCGCCTCGAGCGCCTTGCTGCGGCGCTCCGTATCGAGGAAGAAGGAATTGCCGCCATCCATCAGAATGTCGCCGCGCTCCAAGTGCGGCTTCAGGTGGGCAATGGCGCTGTCCACCGCCGCACCGGCAGGCACCATGATCAGGATGCGCCGGGGTCGTTCCAGACACTGCATCAAGGCAGCGGGAGAATCCACTCCTTCTGCGAAAGCGCGTGTTTTGGCCGGGTCGAGATCATAACCCGCGACGGGAAAGCCATGGCGCTCCATGTTCCGCGCGAGGTTCGCCCCCATGACGCCCAAACCCACGATGCCGATCTTGTATGCCAAGTTGGTTCTCCTACGATGCCGCTGCCATCGTCGCTCTCTTGAGCCGGAACAGGATTTCGCCGGCGCGCGGGATCGCGACCACGCCTTCGTCCTCGCGACCACGCCACTCGTCGAGATGAACGGTTGCCGGGTTCAGATATCCCAGGTTGATGCGGCGGCAGCGCTCTTCGGGAATACCGGTGGCCAGCGTCACCTTGATGCGTGGAGTTTCAATCCCAGTACTGGCGTCGTACTGGCCGAGGCCTTTGACGTGCGTCGAGTGCGCCAGTACTCCGCCCGGAAAATGCTTAAAGCGGTCCCACTGCTTCATGAAGTAATCGCGGCAGTGGTAGCCAATCTGATCGATCAGCTTTCCGTGGGTATAGCTGACCTCGGTAAGGCCCGGACTGTAGATGACGACTTCGCCGCCGTCGGCAACCGCAGGCTCGATCTTGTACATGCCTTTGGCCGCGGTCCACAAGTCGTCGTACATCTCCGGCATGATGGACAGCACGCGACGGAACGGCCGCTCGACATAGACAATGTGCTTGCGGGCCGAAAGTGCCGACGCCGCGGTCCACGCCTCCTGGGGAGATCCGAAGTACAAGCCGGCGACTCCCTCATGGGTGACGACCAGCGCGAAACAGGACCTGGGGCGGGGAATCATTTCGGCGGCGCGATCAATCACCGCCCGCACCGGCGTGTAGCCCGCGCCGATCACCTCGTAGTTGGTGATCACGGCGCCCAGCCAGTGCGTGAAGTTGATGATCTCCGGGCCGGCAATGCCCGGGAAAAAGTATTTATTGCCGCCCGAGAACCCGACCACTTCGTGCGGGAACACCGGGCCACAGACCACAAGATGGTCGTAATCGAGGATCAGCCGGTTGAGCGTGACCGGCACTTCTTGCGACATGAGGCCGCTGGTAATCAGCTCCATATCCAGAGCAGGGATGGCGCCGAGCCGGATAAAGTTCTCTGGGTTTTCCCAGCGGTGGTTGAAGACGTAGGAATCGCCTGCCTTCCCATCCACCACCGGCTGGCCGACCAACTTGCTTAGCTGCGCATCGCTCATGGGAGGATGGGTGCCCAAGGCAACCAGGTAGTCCAGCGCCTTCGTCCGCGGCCGCAGCAGCTCTCGAAAAATTACAAACATTTCCGGCATGGGCATGGTGCGTGTCCCATCCGGGATAATGATCAGAATGCGTTTGCCATCGAAGGCGGCCGTGGCAATCGCCTCGGAAACGATCTGCCGCATGTCATCGGCACTCAAGTATCCAACGGCAGATCCTCTTCCGACCGTCATCTCTTCGCTCCTTCAAACACCGCTGTAGGCTGAGAAACCACCGTCGACCGCGACCACCGTGCCGGTAACGAACGCGGACGCGGGCGACAACAACCACAGCACGGCGCCAAACAAATCTTCGGCTTCACCAAACCTGGCCATGGGAGTGTGGGCGATGATCGATTTGCCGCGCGCGGTCAATGCGCCGGTGTCGCGATCCGTCAGCAGGAACCGGTTCTGTTCTGTGAGGAAGAATCCGGGCGCAATGGCGTTGACGCGAATGCGCGGCGAGCACTCCTGGGCCATGTGCACCGCCAGCCATTGGGTGAAGTTGCTGACGCCCGCCTTGGCCGCCGAATACGCGGGAATGCGAGTCAGGGGGCGAAAGGCATTCATCGAGGAAATATTCAGGATGGTTCCGTGCCCTTGCTCCGCCATGATCTTGCCGAAGACCTGGCACGGCAGGATGGTTCCGAGAATGTTCAAGTCGAAAACCCAGCGCAGCGCTTCGGTGGGCAGGTCGAAGAACTTCAGCTCAGCACTGGTGGTTGCCTGGGGCTTGTTTCCTCCCGCGGCGTTGATCAGGCAATCGATCTTTCCGAAACGGGCCAGGACGTCGGCCGCCGCCTTCTTCAGGCTGTCAACCTGAAGCACGTTGCAGGCAAACAGTTCGGTCTGCGCGGCGCGCTTGCCCATTCGCTCCAGGAGTGCCTTGCCGGGTTCGAGGTTGAGGTCCAGAATGGCGACCTGCGCGCCGCAGCCGGTCAGGGCGCACGCCATTTCGCCGCCCAGGACGCCGGCGCCGCCAGTGATCACCACCGTTTGCCCGGTAAAGTCAAAAGCTTTGATGAACCCCTCGTAACTATTCATCGCCTCGATATTGCCTTCCCTTTCTTCTCCGCGGGGAGCGCTCATTCCCGCTACGCGAACCAGGCCCTGGCAATAAAGCAGACCTGCGCTCTGTGCCGGATTGCTCTTGCGCCTGATGTTGGCCGGATATCAGCAGGTGCTTGTCCATGGCGGATCGTGCGGCTTCGGGATCGTGAGCGCGAATCGCCTGATAGACAAGCCGGTGCATCTGGGCTGCATCGCGAAGATTGGTATCGGTCGCCAGCCTCGCCGTCTGTTTGCGCCTCTCGTAGAAAAGAGTGGAGACCATCTCCACCAATGACGCAACGATCGGATTCTCCGATGCTGCTGCCACCGCACGGTGGAAACTCATGTCGTGGACCAGGAAAAGTTCCTTTTCGTCGATCGCCGCAAACAGATTGCTGACCTCATCGGCAATTTTGGCGATCGCTTCCGGCCGGGCGCGCTGTGCCGCCAATCCCGCTGCGCCAACCTCGAGAATGCGGCGTGCCTCGAACATTTGTTCCTGAGTAAACCCGTGCAGCGCCGCCTGAAAATTCAGCGGCTCAGTACCCAAACTCGGCGGCCCCGCAGTGATGTAGGTTCCCGAACCAGGTCTCGACTGCACCACCCCCATGGCGGACAAGGCCCGTAGGCCGACGCGAACCGTGGGACGGCTGACGCCGATTTGCAGGGCCAGGTCCCGCTCGGCCGACAGACGGTCTCCCGGGCACAACTGACCGCGCTCGATCAAGTGGCGTACGAAGGAAACCACTTGTTCGGCGCTCCCTTTCCAGGTCGCCTTGCCGTTGCCGCGCTGAGGAGTATGCATTGGGCTGCTGCTGGCCATGTCATGTACGAATCGACAACCAACCAAAGTGGTATAGCCACCTTGGGTAAGAGTGGGCAGATTGCGGCACGAGTATCCGCTTCGAAATAAGCGTTGTCAACGGTAATAAATGCTATTTTGAGCATGCGTGAGTGCCATTATGGTCCGGCGGTCGGGGTATCCTGCTCGCATATGTGGCAATGCCACTTTTGTTTTGCTAAACATATTGGTCTATCCTAACGCCGCTGACCTGTGGCCACTCATCTGGGATCTAATATGTCGGTTGCCATGCGCATGCGCAATGTCGCCATCGCGGGTTTGGTCCTTCTGCTTGCTGGGCGCCTTGCCGGCGCGCTCGACATTACGGTTGCGGCGCACGGGCCGGCCCAATTCCCGACCATTCAAGCCGCGGTGGATTCGGTGCCCGAGGGCAATCGCGAGCGCGTCGTAATTCACATCAAGAACGGGACGTACCGCGAGCAGGTGCGGATTCACCGGTCCTTCCTGACGCTGCGCGGGGAAGACCGCAAAAGGACGTTGATTACAGCCGAAGTTGATACCAGTTCCTGTCCCACCGCTGCCGATCAATCCAAAGAGGAGCAGTGCGCCACCGTAATCGCCGACGGTTCGGAATTGGTCTTCGAGAACCTGACCGTCGCCAACTCGTTCCAATCCGAGAAGGGCAAAGGGGCGGCGCTGTCGATCGTCGGTGATGCGACGCACATCGTGATCGCCAACGTGGACGTGGTGGGATTTGGCGGGGATACCTTGGTGCTCTCGGCGCGGCGATGGAAGCTTGGGGACGGCGCCGAGTATTACCTGAACGACGTGTATGTGTCGGGCACCTATCACATCATGGTGCCGCGCGGGACCACCTACGCCGTGAACTCCAGGTTCTGGTGCGCGGGCGGAACGAAGAGTTGTTTGTTCAACGAAGGGCTGGCGCGCGAGTCCGACAAACTGGTCATCCGCAACTCGGTGATCGACGGCCCGGAGCCATTCGGACTAGGGTCGTATTTCCGCGACGCGGCATGGTACTTCGTGGAGGACAGGATTTCAGACCGGCTTTTACCGAGCGGACAAATCTGGCGCGAGCCCGCGAAGAATTATCAAATGAAATGGGGGGAGGGGCGCATCTACTTCGCCGACAACAAGGCCCCGAATTACCCGTGGCTCAAGAACAACATTGAACAATCCCCGGCCCAAACCAAGACAACGGTGACGGCGGAGTGGACGCTGCCCGGCTGGAATCCGGAAAGCACGTCGGTGCCCCGGGTCGTCAAGGTTGAGCGGACAAGCGGCCGCGTGCTGGTGAAGTTCAATGAGAGCGTCACGGTCCGCGGAGTTCCCGCCCTGGCTTTTGCGTCAGGAGCGAAGGCCGGTTACAGGCGCGGAAGCGGCACCGACTCTTTGGAGTTTGCGGCGGGCCCTGCCAGCGAACCAGTAGCGATCGAGTTGCGCGGAGGAGATATCTTTGCCTCCTCCGCATCCCTTCGTCGCCGCAATGCCGACTTGTCACTCACCCGGGCCGGAAGAAGTCGCTGAAATCTCAGCTTCGCTTGACGATGGCGCTGTCGCTGGCGCCATTGACCAGGCCGACTTCGTGAGCAGCCCGGCTCAAGCGGTTGCCGATCAAGCTGATGTCGCGATTGGCCGTACCCTTCAGTTCCAGGAAAGTGCCGGTGCCTTCGGGAGCGGTGCACGATTGCACCACCGCGTCGGTGACATTTTCAAAACGAATGACCGGTTCGCCGCTCCTTGGCTTGCGCGTGGTTGCCCTGCTGATGTCGAGGTTGTGAACTGAATCGGCAGCCACCACCGGTCCCTTCGCCACATTCACTACGACATCGGAGAATCTGACTCCGATTGCGTTGGTACAAGCAATGCCGGTTTCGGCGCCCTCGACCGTGAAGTTGCTGATACTGACCTCCTGGATCGGCATCTCCTGCAGTCCTTCGATGACCGCGGCCTTCTTCACATTGGTGGCGAAGATGTCGCTGAAATGGAAGTTGCGGAAGCGGGGCGTACCCTGGTTGACCGGTTCGGACTTGTGCAGGTCACCCCCGGTGTAGAACATCGTGACCACCACAGCCTCGCCGACATCGCGCATCACCACGTTGGAGGCGCGGACGTTTTCCACCACGTTGCCGCGGCTCCTGGCGGTCTTGAAGCGCAGCCCTCGGTGGGTCCCGTCGCAGAGGCAGTTACTGATGGCAACGTTTCTCACGCCGCCCGCGGTTTCGCTGCCGATTCCCACCCCGGCATGACCTGTGCCAAAGACGCAATTGGTGACGGCGATGTTCTCGCAGGGGATTCCATCCTCCCGGTATTTGTATCCGGACTTAATAATGATGCAGTCGTCGCCCACGCTGATGTAGCAGTTCGCGATGCGCACATTGCGGCAGGAGTCGGGATCGATGCCGTCGGTGTTGGGAGAGCCCCAGGGCGCGGTGATAGTGAGGCCGTCGATGACCACGTCGTTGCACTGCACCGGGTGGACATTCCACGAGGGCGAATCGACGACGCTGATGCCGGCGATTCGCACATTGCGGCAGCGGAACAGGTTGATCATCCGCGGGCGGCCCCATTTCAGCAGCGATCCGGGAGGATTTTCCGGTTCACGCTCCTCCAGCCCCAGCTTGCGCCGCAGTTCCTCGTCCCGGCGGAAGGCTTTCCACCAGGCTTCGCCCTGTCCATCGAGCACGCCGCGGCCGGTGATGGAGACGTTCTCCAGATCAAGCCCGGTGAACAGCGCGGCATAGGTTGTACGATCGATCCCTTCCCAGCGTCCTTGCATGGCAGGAACACCACCGAAGTCGGTGGTGAACAGCAGAGTCGCGCCCGCCAGAATCTCGACTTCCACGTGGCTCTTCAGGAAGATTGCGCTGGCGAGAAACTTCCCGGGCGGCACGATGACCTTGCCTCCGCCGGACTTCGCACAAGTGTCCACAGCCGCCTGGATCGCCGGAGTGCACAGAGTCTTGCCGTCGGGAACGGCGCCGAAGTCGAGGATGTTGTAGAGCGAGGTGCGCGAACCCGCCGGAGTCGGATCAGGTTCAGCACCGTACGCGCTGGCGACTGGAACGGTTACGGCAGCCACAGCCGCCAGGTTCCTGATGAAGCCGCGACGCGGATTATCGTCAGACATCTTTCCCCCTTCTTCCGCGGGCGCTACTGGGCCGCCAGTGACACCTGAAGCGGCGAGCGCAGGCGAGTTGCGAACTGGGCAACGTAGCGGTCCCACTCTTCGGGGCCTTTGAAGTCGCCACTTTTATTCCAGCCAAAGCCGGCGTAATAGACGGCGACTTTGTCGGGCGGCATTTTCGCGGTCACGAGGTAGTTCTTGATGTCTACTGTGTTGCCGATCACGCTGGCGGGATCGACGATGACAGCGCAGCCCAGTTGACCATCATCGCCCTGCAGGGCTTCCCAGGCACGGAGCGTGCCCTGGTCCCGCGAAAAAGCCAGTTGAACCGCCGGCGTCTTCCTGATGCCGATAGCTTCGGCGAGATCGCCCGAGCCACTCTCCACGGTGTAGTGGCTTTCAAAGCGATCAAGGTTCTGGCCCGCATCGAGCGTGATTCGCTTCACCATGGAAACTCGGACGCCGCCCGCCTGCCATGCCGGGTACACCAGCTCGAACATCACGCGGATGGGCCCGTTGGCGAGCACGCGAGTATCGCGGAAGTTGGCCGAGGGATAGAGGCGTCCACCGGCCCAAAGGCCGTCTCCGCCGCAACCGCGGCTGCTGCCGGCAGAGTACAGGTCTGCGCCCTCACCGTGGTCGTGGTGATAGTCGTCCACCATGTACCAATCGTTGATCACCAGCTTGCGGGTCCGCTTCGTCCACACATCCACCGCACTGCTGGTCAGCGGTTCCTGGGCCCAAGTCTCCAGCGCCGCGCCGTACATGCGGTGAGCGATGCGATCGTTTTCCCAGGCGAAGTCGTCGCGGCGTTCTCGAACGAAGCGGCCGTAGGCCTTGAACTGCTCACGGGCGGCGATCTGGACTTCACCAACCGTGAGGACAAACTTCCGCGTCTCCGACGGCCCGATGTCGGTCTGGAACAGAAGTTGGTCGAACGTTCCGTCGTCGTTGAGGTCGACGGCTTGAACGAGCAGGTCCTGCGCGGAGCGGGCATCGCGCACATGGACCCGACGTACGTCTTTGACGCCGAGAATTCGACGCAGCTCGGCAGCGTCCAAGACAATAGTCTCCGAGGATCGAGCGAGATCAATGGGGTTCTTCACCATGACCGTGGCCGATGAGGAAGCGGCAGCGGCGGGGCCCGCGGCAGCCATGAAGCTGAGGCCGATCAGCAATGTGGCGATGATGCGGGCCATGTACTACTCCTCTCGCGACTATTTCCCGCGCGGACGGTAATGAAAGGTGTTGAGCTTGCGCTCGACATCGAATGACCGGAGCATCTGGATCATCTCCGCGCCGGCGAGCAGGGTAGGGCCGTAGCCCTGCATGGCGCGGGTACTGGTCGGACGGTGGTAGTAGTAAACGGCATCATAGGCAGCGGTCGTGCCCACGCAGATGCCGTCAATCTCTCCGCTCTCGCGCACGCGCTTGGCTACCGCCTGCCAGCCGGCTTGCGCAACCGGGGCATAGATCGGGCTAAGCCAGCCGCGATTCACTCCACGCGCAATGGCAAAGGTAAACATCGCCGATGCCGACGTCTCCAGATAGCTGTCGGTACGATCGAGCAGTTGGTGCCACAGGCCAGTGCTGCCTTGCAGTTCGGCGACCCCGCGAATACCCGCTTGGAAGAGTTCGAGCACGCGTGCGCGATCTGGATGATTGTCCGGCATCACGCTCAACAGTTCCGCCAGCGACATCAGCGCCCAGCCGTCGGCGCGGCCCCAGTAGAACCTAGGGTCGTGATCCACTCCTTGAAACCAGGCGTGGTCGTAGAGTCCATTGGCGGGGTTGAAGACGCGTGCCGACATCTGTATGGCCTGCCGGGCGGCATCGTCGAAGTACTTGCCATCGCCCGTGAGGTGCCCCATCTGCGCCAGCAGCGGGATGCTCATGTACATATCATCGGTCCAGATGGAGACCGGCAGCGGCCGCGGGCGCGCCAGCGTGCCGTCGGGCATGCGCGTCATCTTGTGGGAGACGAAATCGGCAGCTACGTCGATGGTTTCGCGGTAGCGCGGATCCTGCTTCTTCGCATAGGCCTTGACGAGTGCAAAGCCGATGGCGCCGCAGTCATCGAGTTCATGCATCGCCAGCAGTCGGCGATAGCCGTGCGGCTGCGGCCCAAACTGCTGGGCCTGGCGGCGGAAGTAATTGAGGTGGTCGAAGATGAAGTCGAAGTTCTTGAGCGCGTAATCCTGGTAGCGCCGGTCCCCGGTCACATCGGCAACGTGCAACATGCCGGCCAGCGCAACGCCGGTAGAGTAGGTCCAGTCGTTGAACTCCCCGTTGCTGAGATCGACTTCGGCGGTTTTCACCGGATGAGAGAAGTCGGTGATTGGCTTGCCGGTACTGGAGTCAATGATGCGATACGGTGTGGAGCGGACGAAGTGAGCAAGAATGCGATCGAGCGTGGCCTTGATCTCGGTCTCGGTGGGAACGGTATAGTCCACGCCCGGCGCGAGAGAAGGTTCTGTGAACGATGGATCGCTGCGCCCCGGCTGCTGAGGAACCGCCGCCTGGGTCTGCTGTGCGATCGCGCCGATGGTGACCGCCAGGACGAAGGGCAGCACTCTTCCGAAGACGATGGTCGCTGCTCCCCTCATGCCGGTTCTCCGCACTTCGCCAACTGCTTGCCGGCGGCTGCGCTTTCGGTCGTGCCCAAGTCGAGTTCCAATCCGAGATACTGACGGGCGTTTTCGAAGCAGATGTTCTGCACCATGCCGCCGATGAGCGCTTCATCGCCGGGCAACTCGCCACTTTCCATGTCGGCCCCGAGCATATTGCACAGCACGCGGCGGAAGTACTCATGGCGGGGATAGGACATGAAGGAGCGCGAATCCGTGAGCATGCCGATGAAACGCGACAGCAGGCCGGCGTTGGACAGGGCATTGATCTGCCATTGCATGGCTTCCTTCTGATCGAGGAACCACCACCCGCTGCCGAACTGAATTTTTCCGGCCACCGACCCGTCCTGAAAGTTGCCGATCATGGTGGCGAGGACGTAGTTATCAGCCGGGTTCACGTTGTACAGGATGGTTTTCGGCAGCGCATGCTCGCGATCAAGCGCGTCCAGGTAGCGGCCAAGCGCCTCGGCCTGCGGCCAATCGCCAATGGAATCCGAGCCGGTGTCGGGACCGAGTTGTTGCAGCAGGCGGGTATTCGCATTGCGGAGCGCACCCAGATGCAACTGCTTGGTCCAGCCTTTCCCGGCATCGAGGTGGCCGAAGTAGAGCATCATGAACGACGCGAATTGGTGCTGCTCGACCGGCGTAGCGGCCTTTCCGGCACGCGCGTTGTCGAATATGCGCGCCGCCGTCGATTCCGAACACAAATCGGCATAGCAGTAGTTCAGGCCATGATCGGAAAGACGGCCGCCCATGGCGTGGAAGAAGTCGTGCCTCTGGCGGAGGGCAGCCAGAAAGCTCTCGAGCTTGACGATATCGACGTCGCTGGCCGAAGCCAAGCGATCTACCCACGGGTTGAACAGGTCGGGGTGGTGGACGTTGAGCGCTTTGTCGGGCCGGAACGCCGGATAGACACGCGTGCCGAACGGCCGGCCGGCAATCTGCCGGTGGAAGGCGAGGTCGTCAGCAGGATCGTCGGTGGTGCAAACGGCCTTCACCTTGAACTTCTTCAGGATGGCCTGGGTGCGAAGGCTTTCTCCTGCAAGTTGGGCGTTCGCCTTCTCCCATACCTCGCGGGCGGTGCGCTCATTGAGGAGGTCATCGATTCTGAAGTAGCGCTTCAGCTCGAGATGCGTCCAGTGGAAAAGGGGATTGCGAATCGTGTGCGGCACCGTGCGGGCCCAAGCCAGGAACTTGTCGAACGGAGAAGCGTCGCCGGTGCAGTAGCGCTCGGACTCGCCGTTGGTTCGCATGGCGCGCCACTTATAGTGGTCGCCTTCCAGCCAGATTTCGAAAAGATTGCGAAAGCTGCGGTTCTCGGCAATGTCTCGGGGCGAGAGGTGGCAGTGATAGTCCAGGATCGGCTGCTGCTCGGCATAGCCGTGATAAAGGCGCTTGGCGGCTTCCGAGTGCAGAAGGAAGTCTTCGTTGATAAAGCCCATGGCTCTCCTCCTGGGCTAACGGGCTTACGCTGACGCGTCCCCAGCCAGGAAAATCGGGGTGATATGCCGTTCGTACAAGTTGGCGATCACATTACGTGAGATGGAGTCTTCGCACGCCACCAGCATGTCCAGATAGCGCTGGCCCAGCTTGGCGGCGACCTTATAGCCAACGTGCAGCAACTGGCGGAAATCGGAGTTGTACTCGGGACACTTCTGGTCGTGACGCAGAGCGTTGGCGTACTGCTGTGACGACCACCCGTTGACCTGTTGCGGGGAGGGCAGCCTCCCTGCGCTGATGTCAATCACGGCTGCGTACGGAGCGCACAGCTCATCACGATGCGCGTGCGCCTCGGCGTAGATCTCCTTCGCCAGTCCAAGTCCATCGCCGCCGGCTTCCGCCAGTCCGACCAGTTCTTCGAGCCAGGTGGTGCCGGCAGTCTTTACATGCACGCCGGCCCCGGTTTCGCGCAAGGCGCGGCGGATGGCCGGATAGATGGAGAACTTGTCGCTGCCAGAATGGATGCTCAGCTTCAACTGGGCAGGCAGGCCGTAGACCTGGATGGCATGAGCGATTACCGCCAGGTCGCTGCGAAACTCGACTTCAAACTGCGCGACGTCTCCCACATAATCCACGCCCTTGTTGAAGCGGCCGGTGAACTTCGGCGCAATCGTTTGCAGCGGAATGCCCTCATCGGACAGGGCCGCGAGGATCACCAACAACTCGGCTGGACTCTGGGGAGTGTCGGTTTCGTCCATCGAGACTTCGGTGATGAAGGCGCCCGTTCCCAGCGCGCCCGCGATGTGCCGATAAATCCTGCCCGCCTCCAGGGTGGCGAACAGGTACTTGGTCGCAATCTCCGCCAACCCTTCGCGCGACAGTTGCCGCGAGAACCCGCGGCCTTGCAGTTCGATGGGCCGCAGCAACTCAGGATGGCGGTGGATAAATGCGTCGATTGCCGACGCCTCCGATGGTTTGCCAATGGCGTAAGCAACGTCCAGGGTATAGAAGTCGCTCGATGGCAGGAAGCCGTCCACGGTGTCGAGGTTGATGTGGTCGGCGTCCACGTGGAAGGGCCTGGTCCATTCCAGTTCGCGCACTGCCTTTTCGGCGGCGGCACGCACACTCCCAGGCTTGGAACCAACAATAAGGTGTTCGCGGTTCGACTTGTTCCAGACCGGAATGATCTCGACGCCACGCTGCGCAGCCATGACGCAGGCGCGCAACTGAGCCCGGGCCTGATGGGCAAAGCGGTCGCCGACGCCCAAAGAGTATCTCGCGAGGCGGAGGCCGGCTGAGGATGCCAGGGAATGAGTCGCGGATGAGGTCATCGGGGTCCCTCGCGGAGCGGTCTGGGCAGAATCATTGGATGTGCCCGCTTAGTTGCTCCGCATCCTGAATCGTTTTATACAATACAACGATGTTGTAATTGACAAAACAATAGTTTCGTGTTTCCTGTTGTGTGTCAACCCACTTCTTGGTCCGCGACCCCCGAGACGACGCCATGCCGCAGCCCGCAAATCAATCCGTCGCCGCCATAACAACGGGTGACGTCGAAGGGGCAGTCGCGGTCTGCAAAGTGGGGGCCATTGTACGACTTCACCGTCCCGGCGGCGGCGCCGGCAAGCGAGCCGGCTTTGCGCCCCACCGGGGACGGGTGGATTCCCGAAGCGGGACAATCAATCTTTCCATGAAAGGAAGAATGCTGCTTGACAAGCCGGCTCGCCGGTGACAGGCTGTGGCCGATGATTTGTCTATTGCAACAGCATTTTAATAGATAAAACATGAAGGTAGCGCGAACCACCTCCGGCAAGTACGTTGTGGATGCGGTCGCCAAGGCGCTGGATGTGCTGGAAGTCTTTGGCGGCAGCGAAGGCCTTACGTTGATCGAAATCAGCCGGCGGGTCGGGTTGAACAAGAGCCGCACGTTCCGGCTGCTGCACACCCTGGCCAAGCGCGGTTACGTGGAGCGCAGCGCCGATGGCAGCCTGTACATGCTGGGCATCAAGTTGTTCGAGCTCTCCACCCATGTCCGCCGCGACATCAAGGACATCGCCCGCCCGCTGATGCTGGAACTGCGCGAGCGCTTTAACGAGATGGTGAACCTCAGCGTGCTCGACGACGGCAACGTTCTCTATCTGCAGATTGTGGATAGTGCGCGTCCGTTCCGCATGAGCGCGACCGTGGGATGCCGCATGCCGGCCCACCAGACGTCCATGGGAAAGGCGATGTTGGCTTTTCTGGGAGCGGACGATTCGCGTTCTCCCTACTTCTTCTATCTCGCCAAGCTTTCGCGGCAGCGCCTGCAAACCGTGCGCAAGGAGCTGGAACTGGCGCGCCAGCGGGGCTATGCGGTCGACAACGAGGAGAACGAGCCCGGTGTGGCCTGCATCGGGGCGCCCATCTTCGACGAGAGCGGGCAGCCCATCGCGGCCATGAGTGTCTCCGGGCCGGTCCATCGAATTCTGGAAGGCGAAAGCAAGATTGCGAACGCGCTGATCGCGGCCTGCAAGGGCGTTTCGAAAAAGCTTGGCTACAGTGCGCAAGTGGCCGC
Organism: Terriglobia bacterium; assembly: GCA_020072845.1. Taxonomy (NCBI): domain Bacteria; kingdom Pseudomonadati; phylum Acidobacteriota; class Terriglobia; species Terriglobia bacterium. The sequence continues at coordinate 197,331 of JAIQGF010000007.1, read as the reverse complement.
GGCGCCCGCCAAGCAGCGCCTTCGGGCGAAAGCATGAGGCCGCCGGGGCGGCAACATGACGGAGGGAATGCGAACCTGCTTTCCTTCCGCCATGCGACCCCAGCCGGGTGAAGGGCAATTCGATGTTGCAGAGTAAGCCCAAGGCCGGTTGCAAGTGGGACCTGGTCAGCTTGGGGGAAGTCATGCTCCGGCTCGATCCCGGGGATGAGCGCATCCATACCACGCGCACTTTTCGCGCCTGGGAGGGCGGCGGTGAATACAACGTCGCCCGCGGCCTGAAGCGTTGTTTCGGAATGGACACGGCGATCGTCACCGCGTTCGCCGATAACCCGGTGGGCAGGCTCATCCAGGACCTTATCTATCAGGGCGGCGTGGACCAGTCGCATGTGAAGTGGGTGCCGTATGACGGGGTGGGGCGCTCGGTGCGGAATGGCCTCAACTTTACGGAGCGAGGATTTGGGGTGCGTGCGGCCCTGGGCTGCTCCGATCGCGGGCACACCGCGGTTTCGCAACTCAAGCCCGGCGACATCGACTGGACCGGGATTTTTGCGCATGAGGGTGCGCGCTGGTTCCACACCGGCGGAATCTTTGCCGCGCTTTCCGAAACCACGCCGGGCGTTGCCAAGGAAGCCATGCAGGCGGCAAGGCAGCACGGGGTCGTCGTTTCCTACGACCTCAACTACCGCGAGTCACTGTGGAAGTCGGCCGGCGGCAAGCCGGCGGCGCAGAAGATCAACCGCGAGCTGGCTCCGTTGGTGGACGTGATGATCGGGAACGAAGAGGACTTCACCGCCGCCCTGGGGTTCGAAGTCGAGACCCTGGATGAAAACCTTTCGAAGCTGGATCCGGAAAACTTCTGCCGCATGATCGAGCGCGTGGTGGCCGCCTTTCCCGGGATCAAGGCGGTTGCCATCACGCTGCGCCATGTGAGGTCGGCAAGTATCAACGACTGGAGTGCCGTCTGCTTTTGTGACGGGAAACTCTATCGCGCCACGAGTCGGGAAAGTCTCGCGATCCTGGATCGTATTGGCGGAGGCGATTCCTTTGCCTCCGGTCTTATCTATGGGTTTCTGACCGGCCGCGAGCCCCAGTGGGCTGTCGAATGCGGAGCGGCGCATGGCGCACTGGCCATGACCACACCCGGAGACACCACGATGGCGACGCTGCCGGAAGTCGAGAAAGTAATGAAGGGGGCAAGCGCGCGCGTCACTCGATAGGTTTTTGTGCGCCCAGCAGCCCCGGACCGATCCTTGGGAGCTTTACCAACTTCCTAGCCGAAGGGCAGTTTGGAGAATCGCCATGAAGTTCGTACAGATGCTGAAGATTCTGGCCGTAGTTGCGTTCGTAGCATTAGCGCAAAACGTTCTCTTCGGCCAGGCAGTTAACTTCGCCCAGATCCATGGCCGCATCACCGATGCGACCGGGGCGGCAATCGTCGGAGCACAAATCACCGCCAGCCAGTTCAATACAGGATTGGTCAGGACCACGGTCTCCGGTTCGGAGGGCAATTACGCCCTGCCCAACCTGCCGGTCGGCCCCTACCAATTGAAAGTCACGGCCACCGGGTTCCGGAACTTCCTGCAGACGGGCATCGTGTTGCAGGTGGGCGAAACCCCAGAAGTGAATGTCAAGCTCGTCGTGGGCAGCGTTGCCGAGACCGTCGAGGTGAGAGCCAATGCCGCACTGGTCGAAACCCACGAAAACTCAATCTCGACCATGATCGACAACGCGCGCATCCTGGAGCTTCCGCTCGATGGCCGCAATATGGTGTCACTTGTCATGGGGTCGGGTGCGGCGACGAATCCCACGCTCACCAGCAACGACCTGAACAGCACCAAGAACTACGGCAACAACCAAGCCAACGGGCCCTCGCAACCCATCTCGGTGGGTGGCGGCCAGGAGAATGCCAACAACTTCTTGTTGGATGGCAGCGACAACAACGACGCCTTCTCGAACGTGAATGCGCCTTATCCGTTTCCGGATGCGGTCCAGGAATTCAGTGTTCAGAGCAGCGGACTTTCGGCGCGCTACGGCGTGCACGCCGGCGCCACGGTGAATGCAGTCACCAAGTCCGGCACCAATGCCTATCACGGCAGCGTTTTTGAATTTCTGCGCAATCCGGCAGTGAATGCCCGCCTCGTGGTCTTCTCTACTGGCGCGAAAGACGAGAGCATCAAGCGCAACCAGTTCGGGGGAACCTTTGGCGGACCCATCAAGAAAGACAAATTGCTGTTCTTCGTGGGCTTCCAGGGTACCCGGCAGTCGGCATCGGCGCCGTTCGCAACCATCATCGTGCCGACTCCCGCGACGCTTACTGGCGACTTCAGCGTGATGATGTCGGCGGCATGCCAAGGCGTCGGCAAAGCCAAGACATTGAAGACGGTGAACGGCATCACCATTCCAGGCAACAAAGTCAATCCCGCAAGCTTCAATGCCTCGGCGTTGGCCCTGCTGCAGTTCGTGCCTCCTGCCACCCCCGATCCTGCCTGCGGCAAGATCAGCTATTCCTACCCGCAGATTTGGAACGAGGACCAGGGCGTGGCCAAAGTGGATTGGAACCTGAGTCCCAAGCAGACCGTGTTTATGCGTTATTTCGGCACCGATTCCAGAGCGCCGCTGCCTTTTGACAAGACCAACATCGTACCGCAGAGCGTGGTCTCTAACCAATTTGCCCGGTTCCAGACCGCGGCTATAGGCCACACGTCTACCATCAGCTCGAACCTGGTCAACTCCTTCCACGTCACAGCTACCCGGCTCGCCATCCACCGCGGCCCGGCTAACGACATGATCAATCCTGCCAGTATCGGCATCACTGTCCCGAGCCCGGTTCCGAACGGATTAGTGCTGAGCATTTCCAACTACTTCGCGGTCGGCGGCGGCTCCTCCATGCCGGGATACTTCATCAACAATCTGTACCAGCTTGCCGATGATGTGGACATCGTGCATGGCAAGCACCAGTTTTCTTTTGGCGTCAACTTCATGAAGATGCAGCTCAACTACCTCTCCACCTTCCAGTCCAACGGGCAGTTTACGTTCAACACCACCGGCGGCAGTGGAGACAACCTGGTTGACTTCATGCTCGGCTTCCCCTCCAACTTCGCGCAGGGCAATCCGGAAGCGGAAAACTGGAGATACACTTACTGGGGTCTCTACGCACAAGACAACATCAAACTGCTGCCCAACCTGACGTTCAACGTCGGTGTGCGCTGGGAGCCGTATCTACCGTCGACTGACATCATGCATCGCGGCAGCCATTTCGACTACGCTGCCTTCGTGGCCGGCACGCACAGCACGGTATACCCGAATGCGCCCGCCGGCTTGCAGTATTGTGGTGATCCCGGCGTGCCCTGCGCGTTCGCGCAGCATAAGTTGGCGCAGTTCTCGCCTCGCATCGGCCTGATCTGGGACCCAACCAAGAAAGGTAACATGACCGTGCGGGCCAGTTACGGCCTGTTCTATGACAGTCCGGAGCTGTACTACTTCGATCGCTATGCCGACAATTCACCTTTCGGCAGCGGGGTCAGCTTCGTTCCGAAAGCCAGCGCGGGCGGTACGCTTTCGAATCCCTACGCCGGCCAGGCGGGCGTTCCCCAGTTCCCACTGCCATTCCCCAAACCGGGAGATCCGGCCGCCTTCTTCCCGCTGAACGGCGTCTACATCAACAACAATTTCGACGTCCATCCCATGTACGTACAGAACTGGAACTTCAGTGTCGAGAAGCAGTTCGGCGCCGACTGGCTGTTCTCGTTGAGTTACCTGGGCAGCAAAACGACACACGTCTGGGTAGCGTATGAAGCCAATCCGGGCATGAATGTCGCGACAGTAGCTACGCCCTCAGCGGCGAGCGGCGGAAGCGGTTGCACGGCCGGAGCCGCCGCCGCCACCGGCAATACCAACTGCCGCCGCGCCCTGGTGATAGCCAACCCGCTGCAGGGCCAGTACTTCTCTAACATGACCTCGCTTTGGGATGGCGCCAACGCCAACTACCACGCGATGCTGGCCAGCTTGAGGCATCGCTTCAGCCACAACTTCACGCTGCTGTCGAACTACACTTGGTCGCACTGCATCAGCGACCAGGATTTCACCGGAGAGCTGACCAACAGCCGTCCGGATCTTTACGTCTCTCCGGTTACGAATCCCAACCTGGCCGTGCTCAAGGGCGACCGCGGGAACTGTGGCTTCGACGTGCGCCACAACATGAACATCTCTCTGGTGGCGAATACGCCCAAGTACCAGGGTTGGAAGGGTGTGGTGCTCAACAACTGGCAGATTGCGCCACTTCTGACCTACCGTACCGGAATCCCCATCACGGTACTGACCGGCGTGGATACGGCCCTCACCGGCACGACCACCTCGTTCAAGGACCGTCCCAACCTGGTGGGCGATCCCAGTAGTGGGACCTGCTCTAACGGAGCCACCGTGGGAAGCCGCGATTGCTGGTTTAACAACACGGCTTACGCATCGCCCACCAACGGCACGTTTGGAAACGTGGGGCGCAACTCCCTCTCGGGCCCGGGCGCCTTCACGCTCGACACCGCTCTCTCCCGTAAGTTCATTTTTAGCGAGACCAAGGAACTGGCTCTGAGGCTCGACACCTTCAATCTGCTGAACCACCCGGTTCTGGGCAACCCGGTCACCAGCCTCAACAACACCGCCAACGTTGGCAGAATCCAAACCCAGAATGGCTTTGGACGTACTTTCCAAGCCGCGGTCAAGTTCAGCTTCTAGCCGACAATCCGGGCGGCAGTCCACGGTGCCTGCCGCCCGGGTTTCCAAGCTGAAGGGGCCAAGAACATGATGCCAACCGCCACGTAGGTCCGGAGTCATGAACAACCAGTCGAACGTTCCCGTCGACAAGATGGTGTTCCGGGGCACCAACTCCCATACCGGCCGGGTCATCTCGGTTACTCCCGAAAACAGCACCAATAAGCACCTGGCTTACGGCCGCATCATTTTGAATTCCTCAAAGCCAGCCGTTTCCTTCAGCAATGGGAATCGCGAGACGGGCCTCATTGTGCTCTCGGGGGAAGCCACGCTGAAGGTAGCGAGCCAGTCGTTCCAACTTGGCCAATACGACTCGATCTACATCCCGCGAGAGTCTTTCGTCGAAGTCATGAGCGGCAGCCTTGTTGATATCGCTGAGTTCTCCGCCGATGTCGAACACCGGTACCCTCTACAGGTCGTGCGCTACGCCGAAATACTGAAGGATCCGGGATTGGTCTTCCAGGCCGGGTCCGGAACTAACGCGTCGCGCCACCTGCACATGGCGATCGCGAAAAACGTTGAAGCGGGAAGGCTGGTGGCGGGCTTCACCTGGTCCGATCCCGGCAATTGGACCAGTTGGCCGCCGCACGAGCACGCCGCCATGCTCGAAGAGATGTATGTGTACTTCAACATGCCGGCGCCGGCCTTCGGAATCCAGATGGTTTACAACAACCCTGACTACCCCGATTTGGTTACCGTGGTGCGCGATGGCGATGCGGTGCTGATGCCCACCGGTTATCATCCCAACGTCTCGGTTCCGGGCCATCGTATTTGCTTCCTCTGGGCCATGGCCGCGCACCGCGAGGTCCTGGACCGCCAGTTTGGCGTGGTGAATGTGCAGCCCGGATTCGACGGCGGGGGCTCAGGCCTGGAAGCCGGGCGTAAGAAGTAGATGGTGGTTGCGAAGAGCCGGGCCAGGTCAGGCCCGGCTCAATCGTAAGGGGCGCTACCGTGATCTTGGATGCTTTCCGACTCGAAGGTAAGAATGCGCTCGTGACCGGCTCGCAGAGTGGGCTTGGCTTTGGGATTGCCCGTGCGCTGGCCGAAGCCGGGGCCAACGTCGGCTGCCATGGGCTGACTCCGGAGCCGTGCGACATCCGCGACCACGTTCTCCGGCTTGGCCGCAAGGCGTTTTTCATGTCGGGCGACGTGGCCGAGGAGAAGGTCTGCTCTGCACTGATTCAGCGAACCGTGGACGAGTTCGGATCGATCGACATTCTGGTCAACAACGCCGGCACCATACGCCGCGCGCCGGCCGCCGAGTTTCCGCAACAATACTGGGATGAAGTCATCGCAGTAAACCTGACCTCGGTATTCCGTCTTTCGCAACTGGCGGCGCGGCACATGCTGAAGCAAGGTAGTGGGAAGATCATCAATATCGCTTCGCTGCTGGCGTTTCAAGGTGGCGTGCTGGTGCCCTCTTATGCGGCGGCGAAGTCGGGGGTGGCCGCCCTGACCAAGGCCTTCGCCAATGAGTGGGCCTGCAAGGGGATCAATGTCAACGCCATCGCGCCCGGATACATGGCAACCGACAACACCGCCGCTCTTCGCAAGGATGCGGAACGTTCCAGGCAAATCCTGGAACGCATTCCCGCCGGGCGATGGGGCGAACCCTCGGACCTGGGGGGTGCGGCAGTTTTTCTCAGCTCCGCGGCCAGCAATTACGTCCACGGCCATATTCTCCTCGTGGACGGAGGCTGGATGGCCCGATGAGTTTGCGCCCACGCTGTCAACCGCAGCAGAAGAGGCGAGTCGATGACTAAGCAGGAAGTGCGCCATCAGATCACCCAAGTCGGCATCGTTCCGGTAGTCCGGGCAGCTTCCGCAAAACAGGCGATGATGGCCATCGAGGCGGTATGCCTCGGGGGCATCCCTGTCGCCGAAATCACCATGACGGTTCCGGGGGCGGTTGATCTGATTCGCGAGGTGGCCAGGTCCATGGGGTCGGAGGTGCTGGTTGGGGCAGGAACGGTACTCGATGCGGCCACCGCCAGACAGTGCGCCGATGCCGGCGCGCAGTTTCTGGTCAGCCCTGGACTGGATTACGAGACAGTGGATTTTGCCAAGTCTCGGGACATCGTGATGATGGCCGGCGCCCTTACTCCCACCGAGGTGATGAATGCCTGGAAAGCGGGCGCGGACTTCGTGAAGATCTTCCCGTGTGGCGAACTGGGCGGCGCTAGCTACATCAAGGCGCTTCGCGGCCCGCTCCCGCAAGTCCCGATGGTGCCAACCGGCGGCGTGAACCTGGAGACCGCGGCAGATTTTATTCTCGCGGGCGCAGTTGCCTTGGGCGTCGGCGGTGAGCTGGTTTCCTCGGCCGCACTCAACGCCGGCAATAACCACGTGATTTGCCAAGCCGCCCGCCGATTCATCGAGGTGGTTCAGAACGCCCGCATGCTGCTGGACCAGCGAAAGGACGAGGCGAGCGTCGCTCGGCGCTAAGCCCGCCCACTGAAATTGACGGGGAGTGGTCCGCCGCGATATCAGCCTAACTTGGGCACGGAGGATCAGCGACCGGACTCTTCCGTGGTGCCGGATGTGCCGACCTTGACAGTTTTCTGGCCGATTGTTAGCATCCGCAACTCAACGGAAACTCTCCCAAAAATTTGCTTCCTGTGAGGTGGCCTATGGCCTCTGTCAATGCTCGCCGGGTCCTCTTGGGCGCCTTGGCCGGAGGCGTCGTGTGGAACATCTGGAGCATCATCATCAACCTGGTGGTACTGCGTGATCGATACGCCGCCGCTCAGCAGGGCGGCGCCTTCTTGCAACAACCGCGGTACCCATTCTTCGTGGGTGCGTGGATAGTGATGCTGTTTATCCTCGCCGCTATCGTCGCATCGCTTTATGCGTCAGTGCGGGCGACCCGAGGGGCCGGACCGAAGACTGCGGCTGAGGTCGGTGTTCTCGTCGGCTTTGCTGCGGGGCTTCCCACAAACTTCGCCATCGCAACTTGGGCCCCGTTTAGCCGGCACTTCCCGCTGTGGTGGATGCTGGAGCTCTGGGTGGGAGCAATTCTTGCAGCCCTGGTGGCTGGCTGGATCTATCAGGATTAGGCAGTTTCCTGAAAAAGGAGCTCAACGCCAGTACAGCCCCCGGTCGTGAAGCCGCTGCCATCAGGTGGAGGAGGGGCTCCGAGTTCCATCACTTGCGCCGGAGGCGGGCAAGTGCGATTCGTCCACGATCTGCTGCAGAATATCGACAACTTCGAAAACGGCGCAGTTGAAGTACTGGGCTACATTGGGACGAAACATTGCGCCAGGGCCCAGCATTTCAGCGAGGGCCCGGTTGATGTCGTCGAAACTGCGCAGCACGATGCCAAAGCGATTGCTCCGGATCCACTCGGCGTTGTAGCGCTCTTGGGGAAGCGTCCAGGCATTGCACACGACAATGACGGGCAGGCCGCAGGCCAAGGCCTCGCTGACGCAACCCGGCCCCGGTTTGCCGATAAAAAAATCCGCCAGGCGCATGAAGTACGGAATCTCGAAGGTGAAACCTTCGATGTGCCGTCTCTTGCCGGTGCGCATGCCCCGCAGCTTTGCTGCCAGGTCCTTGTTGCGTCCGCAGATGAAAATGAATTGCAGGGCGCCCGGATAGTGATCGACGCGGCGGGACCGTTATCCCGGCTCGCAGCCGGTGGAGGTCAAGGACGCCAACCTCCCCGACATCGGCATCCCCGTTGCCAGCGCGGCCTATACCACTTCCGACTCCATCGCAACGGTCGTCAGCTACTACCGGCGCCTTTACCCCGACGCCGAAGTGACGGAAATCAACGGCCAGAAGATCATCGCCGTCAGCCGGCCGGGGGCCACCAAGGTGTTTGCCATCGGCACGACCGGCGCGGAGACGCGAATCGCCATCGTTCAGCCGGCTCATTAGTTACCAATGAAAAAGCCGACGGAAAGCAGCGGTGCTCATGGGTCCCGGTGGTAAGTTAGGGTTTGCTGTAACTCAACTTGACGCCGAAAGGAGTACCATGAGCACGCGCCAGAAGCTTATCAACGCCTGGCTTTCTATGCTAGCCCTGGCCGAGCAGAATCTGACCTAACACGAAGTGATGGTCACGATTGGAAACAACCGCTGACCCCGAGGAGGTCCAGATGGAAGACGGCACAAGAGAGCTCGTTGACCTGCTCTATAAAGAGCTCGTGCGGGTGAAAGCAAAGAGTCGCGCGACCGATGAGTGGGTCTATCGGTTTGTGTCCATAGGCGTGGTTCCGTTCTTTTTTTTTCTTGGCTACTGTGCCGTAAACTCAAGCTACCGAATTCTGCTGACTGCCCTACCATATCTCTCCACCCTTGGGTTTTTGCTGGTTATGAACCTATGGAACCACTATTCGTACTCGAGTCACTACGGCCGCTACCTTGAGGAGCGTATAAATAGGCTCCTGAGAGGAGAGGAACTTCTCGATTCGCGCTTTAGCAAAATCTATTATGAAGACTGGCGCTCACTGGTGCCCTTCACTTTCATTCTTAGTATCGTATTGCTCATTGCGTTGAACGTCGCGGCGTATCCGGTAATTACCACCGCGATCGAGACGTTCCGCACCTCTCAACAGAAAGCTATTTGCGAATCCAAGATTTTGTTGTTTCTAGTGAATTACTTCTGGTACTTAACCATCGGGTTCTTCATCGTGGCGGTAGCCATGTCCTTCGTTTTTGTCGTCAGCTCGGAAAAGCGCGCCAAGGCCTTTGCTGCGGCCCAACGCCTCACCTCTGCCGCTCGTGCCGATGATCCTGTGGAACCAGACCCCAGGGCTGCGGACCAACTGCCCAAATGATCCCGGTGAAAACGGGTTCTGATCCCGTAGCCTAGGAGCGAACTCCCAGTACAGCCAGGAACCGCTTACCCTTGCTGCTGATGCGAATCGATCGGTGTGGTCGTGGCTTTGTCGCGCACGATGAGACCAGGACGAACCAGCGCGTCCACGGTCACCTCCCGAACGGCGTCCACGATTGCCATGCCAAGGCCAAAGTAGAAATGTCCGTGCGTCGGCTGGAAGATCAGGTGTGCGTCGTTCTGATCCAAACGGCGGAGTAGCCGGTGAGCGGTTTCGGTCAGCCGCAACCATCGTGAATTCTTGCGATCCAACCAGCGTGCGATCTTGCTGTCCTTGAAATCAACCTTCTGAATGTGGAGGTAAATCAACTCGCCGAGCGCACTCAGCAAGGCGCTGTCCACGAGAAAGCGGTCGAACTGGTGGCCATGAATGCCGCGATACTTTACGCCGCGGTATTGCCACCCGTAGTCGTCGTACACGCGCACGCCGACCAGGTGCGACATCAACTGCGCCAGGCCGCGATCGTGATTGCCCTCAACCCAGACGACTTCGACTCCACGTTTCGGGTTCGAGAGCTTCCGGATCAAGGAAAGGAACTGCCAGTGCTCCTTCTTGAGCCGCCGGAAGTTGAGATCGCAGAAAATGTCGCCCAGGAGGATCAACCGATTGAACATGGCGGAATGCAAGAACTGCGCAGCCTCGCGGGCACGGCTGGTCTCGGATCCCAAGTGCAGGTCGGACACGAGAATCGTATCGGCGATAACGGTGTCCATGCCACATTAGAAACCGGCTTAAGTTAACGTTCGATGACAGCCAGGTGAATTAGCGTTCACATCGGCGTGCGGGAACCAGGATCGTTAGGAGGGTGCTGAACATCACCCAAGCCATGAAATCCCGGTGGCCGATTCCTGTCACGGAGTTTTCACATTCCAGTAATCCTCCCGTAACAGACTCAACCTAGCATCACGACCAGTAGCTCGCCGCATGGCCTAAGGCTATCCGGGCGTGGTTGCATGAACTTGTATTTCGTGAGACACGGAAGCGCCGGCGCCCCCAGACCACATCCACAGGCGGACGCCGCGCGCGGGCTCGATCGAGAAGGGCGGCGGCAATGCGAGCTGATCGGCAAGCTTCTGGCGGCGCTTGGCATCCGATTCGACACAATTGTCTCCAGCCCACTGCGGCGAGCGTCCGAATCTGCCGCCATCATTGCCCAACAAACCGGTTATCAAGGCCGGATTGCGCGCGCGCCGGCATTGCGGCCGGACGGCACCTACGAACGGTTCCTCGAACTGCTCTCCGGGATGCGAAACGCCGATTCCGCCTTGCTGATCGGGCACAATCTCAAGCTCGCCGAATTCATCGGAAAACTGATCAGCAACAGCAGCGGGCGCGCCGGCATTCATCTGAATACGGGCGCAGTAGCTAAGGTTGTAAAGAGGCGCGCGGGCGCCGCTACGCTGCAGTGGTGCCTGACGCAACAGATGCTCCGTGCATATCTGGCGGAGCAGAATAGCGGGCCGCCTCGCGCACGGGGGCTACGCTAAATGACCCAGGTCCAACCACGACAAACCGTCTTCGTCGTTGAAGATGACCCGGACGTGAATCGGCTGATTCGCACCAACCTGCAAACCGCGGGATACATCGCCGAGCCCTTCACGAACGTACTGTCGGCTCTGGCCAAGGCAAGAATTCAACCACCATCTCTGTTTCTGCTCGACATCATGGTGCCGGGCGAGGACGGGCTTGAATTTTGCCAGCGCCTCCGCAGCATGCCGGAATTCAGCAAGACCCCGATCATTTTTGTGACCGCGAAGGGTTCGGAAGACGATCGCATCCTCGGCTTCGAGTGCGGCGGCGACGACTACATCACGAAACCTTTCAGTCCTCGGGAATTGGTGGCTCGTGTCAAGGCCGCTCTGCGCAAGCAGGGCGACGACCCGGCAATCCTGAGATTCGGGGATCTTGAAATCGACACTGCGGCTATGTTGCTCCGCGTTCGCGGTGTAGAAAAGACTCTGACCACGGTTGAGTTCCGCATTCTGGAAATGCTGGCCCGGTCGCCAGGGCGAGTTTTCAGTCGCGAGCGAATTTTGCGCACCATCGGCAGCGACGTATTTGAATCCAGCCCGCGCGCGGTGGACGCGTTCATCAGCAAAATCCGCGCAAAAATCGAAGATGATCCTCGCTCCCCGGCTTACTTGCTGACGGTTCGTGGCGCTGGATACCGGTTTGCCGGCCGGTAATGTCGCGCGGACGGCATGTTTCCGATCAGAAATTCAGGCGATTCGAGAGGGCAATGGCAGACTTGTCGCCATTCCTGACGCTTGGACGATGGTTCCCGAGTAACGGGCTATCCGGAAGTATGGGCAGCCCTATTTCACCAGACCCACCATCAGGTCGCTCGGCCCGGGCAGGTTGATCCGGCCTACCTCGGTGAACCCCGCATCCTTCATCCAGCGGGTGTACTCGAGCTCGCTGTAACTGGCGCCGGCGTCGGTGCCGACGAGCATGTTCAGGGAGAACAGTGCCGCCTGTTGCGGCGCGGTTTTGTCGGGATTGAGGATGAAGTCTTGCACGACGAGGCGGCCGTTCGGCGCCAGTGCCTGGCGGGCCCGGCGGAAGATGTCCCGGTTCTGCTCCTCGGAAAACATGTGGCAGATCGCGTTCAGCATGATGAGGTCGTAGCCGGAGCCAAAATCGTCATGCAGCATGTCTCCAGCGCGAAGGCTGACTTGCGCTGAGACACCGGCCTTGCTGACATATTCGGCGGCGAGCGGCACGACCTCCGGGATGTCAAGGATCTCGCACTGCACATCGGGAGAAGCCTTGGCGAAGGCGATGGAGTAGGCGCCGGAGCCGCCGCCGAGATCGAGGATGCGGCGAACCCCGGCTGTGCCCAGGGTCTTCACCACAAGTGGGGCGCGATCCTTGGCGATGCGCTGCATGCCGGCAATGAAGTTGTGTGTCCATTCGGGGCTCTTGTCGCGCACGGCGGTGCGGGTACCCTGGCGCACGGCGTCGGTCAGCGTGCTCCAGCGATGCCAGATGTTGGCGGTGTGCAGCAGACCATTGCGGTGGTTGTCCTTGGAGCCCTGAACAAAGAAGCGTGCTGACTCGGGCGTGTTCTTGTAAGCGTCGCCGCTCTTCGAGAGTAGCCCGAGAGCGACCAGCGCGTTGAGCAGCATACCTGCCGCGCGGACATTCGCGTGGATCTTGGTCCCGATCTGTTGGGCATTGGCCCCGTCCCCGACGGCGGTAAAGATGTCGAGTTCAAGCGCCGTAAGAATGCAGCGACTCGGCATGTAGCCGCGGATCATCTGATCGAGGCGATCCGGCAGCGTCCCTGCTTTGTCGCGGGCCGCCATCGCGTCACGGAACTTCTCCCCATGCTCGACCGACATGGCCTTCATCGCCAGCGCATCGTTCCATAGGAGACGATCGACGGGCTTGCCGTCCCGCAGATGCGCACCGACGATTTCGCCTACATCGGCCGGTTGCACACGCCGGTACCACACCCCTGCGGGATAGACGACTATCACTGGACCTTCATCACACAGTCCCATGCAGCCGCAGGTGGTGAGTTGCACATCGCTGTGGAGGCCGCGCGCCCCTATCTCGCGGTCGAGCGCGTCGAGCACAGCGAACGACCCGCTGGCCGGGCAGGAGGGGACGCCTTCTGGCTTTTGCTGCGTGCAGACGAAAAGATGAAAGCGGAACGGTTCCATCGCGGTCTCCGATCGTAGATCAATGTTAGCGCTTTATCTCGCGGACGCAGAGCCCGACGCTGGAGGTTGCGCGCTCGGCATCTGTGCCGGCGGCTGCGCAGGCGGCGTGATTGTTGGCGACGACGTTGGCGGTGCGGGAGTGCCCGGCTTCGGCTGCGGCGGAGGCGGGGGCACCGGGTTGTAGAACCCCAACTCTTCCGCCGGCGTCATCACGCCGGTGTCTTGCGCATTCGCTTTTGCCGCCTTGACCGCTTGGATCTTTGCCGTATACAGGTCCGCCAGGTGGTCGTACCGGACCTGCACGTTCGCCAGCCAGTACGGCCGGCTCTCCTTCAGCCACAGGTCCGAATAAAACTTTTCCGCGCGCGTGGTGGCGTCGCGCAAGTCCTGCAGGCGTCCGTTGGTTCCGGTGATTTGGGCGATGTCGCGGTTGATGCGCCCACGCGCCGCCGGGTTCTGCGCCGCTTCCTGATGCGCCTGTTGGGCGTCGCGGTAGCAGCGGTTGATCTCATCGGCAAACTGCACCTTCATGCCGAGCAGATCGAGCCGCATGGCGGCAACAACCATGTAGTCGAGCGTGTCGGCGTGCAGGCGCGCTTTCGGCGCATTCTTGTAGAGCGCGACCAGCGCGTTCTCCGCTGCGATTCGCAGGTCGTGCATGACCGGCAGGGTCCGCCCGACCAAGCGCGCGCCCTCGGGCGTGAACGGATCGATCCAGAACATGTCGTTCGACGCGGCGCCGGCGCCGGCCTGCTTGAGCAGCGCGTTGGTCGTGTTCAGGTTCAGGATGACGTCGCGAAACGTGTTGTCCTGGTGGTTGCGGTAGAACGCCCAGTCGTAGTTGGCAAGGACTCTCTGGATGTCCACTTCGCCGGGCTGCCACGAGGCCGCGGCGCCCAGCACCAGCGCGGCCCAAGTCGAGCCGAAGAACGCCTCGCCATCGTCGTCCCAGGTGGTGTTCAGCATTCCCATCGCGCCGAGCTTCTGGCCGTCGCGCACGAAATTGCGCACGTTGACGAAGGCCACGTCGAGGTCCGGCCAGACTCGATTCCAGGAGTTCGATCCCGGCGAAACGAAGACGTCGAGGCCGGTATCGCGGAACGGCTTGATCTTCGAGGTGAAGTCGGGACGCGCATCATATCCCCACGCGTTGGCGATCATGTCCTTGGGCAGAGCGCCCAGCAGTTGCGGATACTTCTCCGCAACATCGGCCCAGAACAGCAGCCGCTTGTGGTACGGCTTCATGATTTCGTAGAGCTGGATGATGTCGTCGAGGTAGACCTTCCCGAGACCTTCCTTCTGCGCCAGTTCCTGGGTGCGCCCCTGGCCGAGCTCGAAGGTCTCGTCGGCGCAGATGTGGAAGAGCGGGGAGGGAAATGCCTGCGCCAGCTCGGCGAACATGCTGCGCACAAATTCGAAGCTCCGGGGGTTCGTCGGCGTGATGACGTGCCCGTGCGGCGTTTCGGCGATGTCCTGATACAGCTCGTACTTGAGCACGTGGTGCAGGTGCCCGAAGGGCTCCTGTTCGGGCATGACGGTGACGTGGTAACGCCTGGCGTAGGCGACCAGTTCCTTGACCTGCTCCGGCGTGATCGCCGCCTCGTGGGGCGCGACCAGCGGCTGGCTGGCGTAGTCGAAGACGTGCTCCATGTAGAGCGAGAACAGGTTCATCTTGTACTCGGCCAGTGTCCGCACCTCTTTTTTCATGTACTCGAGCGTGGGAATGGGGCCGCGGCTGATGTCATCATGGACGCCGCGCCAGCGCATCGCCGGCCAGTCGCGGATCGCCACCGCAGGCACGCTCAGCTTTTTCGGGTCCCCGGCGGCGGGAAGCAGCATCTGCCGCAGCGTCTGTGCGCCGTAGAACACGCCCGAACCAGTGCGCGCGACGATCAGAATGCTCGACGGCGTGGCGTCGAGCACGTAGCCTTCTTCGTCGAAGTCGTCGGGAATTTGCAGGTTGGCGGCTTGCAGGCGCCGGGCGACTCCGGGCTCGTCGGTACGCGCCAGGTAAATCAGGCCGGCGCCGGAAGGCAGTGCGCCGGCGGTAATGCGCAGCTTGCGCCCGGTGGCGTTTTCAATCTCCGCGGCGATGGTTTCGGCGGCGACGCGATCTTCGCCCGCGTGCTTGGCGCCGACCACGATACGAGTGGCCGCACCGACCTCAAACCTGCCGCTCTTGCGCTGTACCTCGCGCGGTTCGGGAATCAGCTTGAGCTCCTGCGCGGCGACCGGCGGCGCGAGCGCGCAGAGCAGCAACAAAATTGCGGATGATCTACGCATACAAGTCCTGAACCATGGAAGGATCACGTCAATATAGCAGCGGAGCGGGTGTGACCCGGTGCGCCGCAAAAAAAAGGGGGGCCTGCACAGGCAGGCCCCTCATGTTTCCACGAACGCGACTCAGAAATTCAGCTTCATGCCGACCTGCATGGTTCGAGGATCGCGCGCCGAGCGAATTTTGTTGTAGCTGCCGCTGCTGGTTGTGAATGAGGCGCAGCAGATGGGGTTGAGGTGGTTGAACGTATTGAAGGTCTCCAAACGTACCTGGCCGCCGAGACGCTCGGTAAATTTTATGTTCTTGAAAACCGACATATCGGTGCGCCAGTAGCCGGGGAGACGGAGCGCACCCGGTCTTTCCGAGGGAGGCGTAGCCTGGCCGGCCACCGGGTTCGTAAA
Source organism: Terriglobia bacterium (assembly GCA_020072845.1). Taxonomy (NCBI): domain Bacteria; kingdom Pseudomonadati; phylum Acidobacteriota; class Terriglobia; species Terriglobia bacterium. The sequence goes on along the minus strand of JAIQGF010000007.1, from coordinate 181,379 downwards.
GGCGGCTGCATTGAACCAGTTCTCGTAAGACTGAGGCTGGCCGCTATTCGGATTGCCGACCTGGTTGGCTCGGAGCACGCATGGTGATGGGCCAAGGCAATCCGCTCCCGTCGGATCGATCAACTGGTTGGCAGCGACGGTCGCGGGAATTCCGGTCTGGAAGGTCTGGATTCCCGAAATCTCCCAGCCGCCCAGGACGTGCCCGATGAATCCCTGCTGGGCGCGCAGCCACGGCAGGTCCCAAACGAAACTGCCCGTCAGTACGTGGCGGCGATCAGCTACGCAGGGCCCGTAATTCGCCGCAAGATCGCCTTGCACCGGCATGATGCTGCCGGTGGTGCGATCGGCCTGGTAGGTAGTGAGGCAGTGCGACCAGGTGTAAGCGACATTGATGAGCGTGTTGGCCGAGAACTGCTTCTGCAGTTGGGCTTGCAAGGCGTTGTAGTTGGAGGTGTAGATCTCGCGGAACCCGTTGCCGCCGGCCCATCCGATGTACGGCCGAACTACATTCAGCAGGCTCGTGTTGCTGGTATCAACCACCGTCGTGGGCACGCCATTCACGTTATGCGTGAAGCTGATGGTGTTCGGCCCGCTATGGCACGGAGTGGTGGCGTTGCACGCCAGATAGGCGTTCGGCGCCGGCTGGTTGATGTCAATAAATCCCGGCAGGTGAATGCCTGAGTTGCCGTAGTATCCGACATCCACCAACCAGCCATGTCCCACTTGACGCTGTACGTCGAGGCTCCACTGCGTGGTGTAGGGGTACTTGTAGTCGATCGGGACGCGGCTTTGGAGCTGCGCCGCGGCGGGCGAAAAGCTGCGCGTTCCACCCGTGGGATTCTGCATGGTGGCGTTGGTAACGGAGAGGCTGGTCACAAATCCGGTGCCGAGAAAAACGTCATTCTCGGCGTTTCCGAACTCCTGGCCGTTGTCATAGAACATTCCGAAACCCGCCCGAATGGAGGTCTTCCCATTCGACCACGGGTCCCAGGCAAAACCGATCCGCGGAGCGATGCCGCGGTTATATTCCTTACCCAGCTTGTCGCCATAGGGCGACTTGGTCCCGCCGGCGGGTGGGTGGGCGAAGATGTAGCCATTGAAGGGGCTGAAGTTGGGGTTGCAGGCGCTGACGATCTGCCCGCTGGCATTCAGGCTCGTATCCAGGTTGCCGTTCGACAGCACACACGGCGCTTTGGCCGGATCATAGAATGCAGGATCGAACTGACCCAGCAATCCGTTGGCGTCCGTCGGTTGCCGGAAGAACGAGTGGCGGATGCCATAGGTTAAGCTGAAGTTCGGCTTCACGCGCCAGGTATCCTGAACGTAATACTCGAATTGATTGTCCATGATGTTGGCGGTGAGGTCGAACGAAGTCTGGCTGAAGGTGCCCACGCGCCCCAACAGGAAATTGGCCCACGCCTGCTCGAAGGAGAACGAACCGGTGGGCACTCCATTGTTGTTCATGGCGAACGATCCGGCGTTGCTGCTGGCGTTGTTTTCCTGCTTGTTGTAGTGGTAGTAGGTCGCGCCGAACTTGATCGTGTGGTTGCCCGCAATTTTCGTGACATTGCCGAAAACGGTGTGATTGCGGTTGAAATCGCCATAAGGCCCGTAGCTGCCCGGACCGGTGGTGAACCCACTAGTGACGGAGACGCCGGCGAACGTCAGATTCGGAATGCGGGGTAGGGTTGACGCAAACGGCAGCTTGACTGCGGCGGCGACATCGGGAGAGTTCGCCGTGTTCATCAAGCCGATCGGGTTGCTGATGATGGCGCCATAGGAGTAGGCGTATCCGGACTCGATCAGGAGTGTCGGACTCAAGGTGATGGTGGCGCTGACCGTGTAGTTGTGGCCGGGGGAATTGGTCGAGGTCGTTCCGATACCCGCCACCGCCGGACCGCTGGAGAACAAGGCTCCCGGTTCCTGCGTGGGAATGGTGTCGCGGAGCAGCTTTCCGGATACGCTCAGCTTTGGGCCGAATACGTGGTCAATCTTTACGAGCTCTTCCCGGAAATTGAAAATCGCCTGCAGGGTGGCAGTGTATCCAAAGGGATCGCCCGCGGTAGCCGCGTTCGGCTGCGGCGGATAATGCGAGTAGATGTCCTTCAGGTAGGCCTGCGCGATGGGATCGAACGCCGTTATCGAGTTGCCGGTCGTGGCGCATGTGTTGTTGGCGTTAAAGGCCACGCATACCGGGTGGGCGAATTGACCCTGGAACATGCCCGCGGTCGGCACATCCGAAAATGTCGAAACGTAATTGATGTTGCGACGCGCTTCTTCGGAGAAGAAAAAGAAGGTCTTGTTTTTCTTTTCGTAAATCTTGGGGATCCAGACCGGGCCGCCGATCGTCCCCCCGAAATCGTGATACCGCAGGTAGGGAATGTGCGGCAGGATGGTCGGGTACTTGTTGGCGAAGGGCCGGGCATTGAGGGCGTCGTTGCGCCAGAACTCGTAGACGCCGCCGTGCAGCGAACTGGTGCCGGAGCGGGTGATCACGTTCACCTGTCCGCTCGCCGCCCGCCCGTATTCCGGATCGTACTGGCCGCGAATGACGCGGAATTCCGCAATCGCGTCAACGCTGGGGAAAGCCAGCAGCGTCAGATTGCTGCCGCGATCTATGTTGTCGGCGCCGTCAATCATGTAGTTGTTCTCTTCGCGCCTACCCCCATTCATGGAGAACGTGATCAGGTTCGTGCCCTGGGGGGCGAAGGCTCCCACGTACATCACGTCGGAATCGTTGCTGGCGGACACTCCGGGTGTCAGGGTGACCAGTTGTTCCCAGTTGCGGCCGTTCAGAGACAGCTCCCGCACCTGCGTCCCTGTCACCAGGCCCGCCGCCTGCGCCGACTGCATTTCCACCTGGAAGGGGGCGGCTTGCACCGTCACCTGTTGCGAGGTCGAGCCCACCTTCAGTTCGGGATAGAACGTCAGCTTGTCCCCGGCGTTGAGCACGATGCCAGTTTGCGTGGATTTCTGGAAGCCTCCAGCCTCGACCGACAATGAGTAGTGCCCGATCGGCAGCAACGGGGCGGTAAATTCTCCTCCTCCCCCGGTCTTGACAGTTCGCACAACAACGTTGGTATCGGTGTTAGTCAGAGTGACCGTAGCGTTCGGGACCACCGCTCCGCTGGCATCTTTCACCGTTCCGGCGATCAGCCCCGTGTTCACCTGCGCCCATGCCCCGGAACAACAGAGCAGCACGGCGAGCAAACACACCGACGTGATCTTGAACGGTAAAATTCCTCCACTCATTACTTTGTGCCTCATATCGCCTCCCAAACCAAGGTTGAAGAGCACGGCGGTCCACCTTTGTGGCGGATCAGCAATCTCCGAACTTCGCGTCGGAGCACAAGCTTGCATTGGAAAACAGGCGGGTTATTCTACGCCTAGCATGTGGGACGCTTTCAAGGAGAAATTTCACTTACATTTGCGCCCCATCAAACCCATTCCCATTCTGGCCTAGGCCCCCCGCATGCGCGTTACACCGTCTGGGTAATCTTTTTGAGCGCACGCGGACGATCCGGATCCAGCCCTTTCACCTCGGCGAGCGACGCCGCGAACAATTGCGCTGGAATAATGTAGGGAATCGGTGTGTATAGATCTCGCGGCCCGCGGCTCGCCGCCAAATCAAGCGGAATGAGAATGTGATTGCTGAGCCTGCCGGAGCCGAACCTCTCGACCGCTGCCCGCTGGCTCTGATCGGTGATCATCAGCATTTCTGCCCGGATCTGAACCAGCCGCTCCAGCAACTGTGCCAGGCCGGTCCAAGTCACGCCCGGCGGGGCAAACAGGAAGACCGGAAACGCCGCCTCCAGCATCGCGATCGGACCATGGAGGAGATCGGCGGAAGAAAACCGCTCCGCCACCACATAACATGTCTCCATCAATTTGAGCGCAAATTCAAATGCGTTTGAATAATTCAGCCCGCGCCCAACGACCAATGCCTGGTCCATGAAGCGATAGCGCTCAGCGCGCTCGGCGATTTCTGTTTCCATCTTCAACGCCGCGCCGGCCCACTCCGGCACGCGCCGCAATTTGTCTAGATCAATCGCGCCACCGAGGGCGTGCGCCAGCAGATACAGCATCAGCAACTGGCCGGTGTACGTCTTGGTCGCCGGCACGCTTTTCTCTTTTCCTGCCCCGACCAGGAACACGTGATCGGCAAGCTTGGCCAGTGTGCTCGACGCCTCATTCGTGATCCCCACCGTCATGGCGTGTTGCTGGTTCGCCTCGGTCAGCACCAGGTTCGTGTCCGTTGATTCGCCCGACTGCGAAATCGCCACCACCAGCGTGTCATGCAGGTTCACCGATGCGTGGTACAGCGTGTAAATGGACGGCGCCGCCAGCGACACCGGAATGCCGGTCATGATCTCCAGCAGATAGCGCCCGAACTGTGCGGCATTGTCCGAGGTTCCTCGCGCCACCAGCACGATCAGCCGCGGCTTCTTCTTCTCGAACAGGCGCCGCAAGCGGTTGCCGCCCGGCAGCTCGGCCTTCAGGGTGCGTTCCAGTACGGCGGGTTGTTGCCGGATTTCCTGCAACATCTTCGAAATAGTCATGGTTGCGAATCCCAGTGTGCACACCCCGGTGGGATTAAGCAATGGCGCCGTGCGGGTGGGCCGAGCGAAGGGCTCGACCGGCCGCTCGGAGCGCGGGACCTCGGTCGAGGTTTGGCAGGCGCCGACGCAGCGGCAAGACAGCAGGTGGAAGCGCCGGTCGTCCTTCACGACTTGAACAATCAGTTCGACAACTTGCATACTGCCTGGAACTTGGCTAAGCAGGACATGGTCGCTTCTGATCAGATTTAGGGGAGGCCCACACGACGGACAAACTGTTGGAAACGCGGATCGGATCTTAAACTGTCAAGGTAGGGTTCCGCATTGAGCAGGATAAATCCACCAACGTGGCTGCGATATGCCTGCTCCATGGACCTGAAAGCCAGGTCTTTTTCGCCCAGATTGCCATAAATTTCGATAACGATGACTTCGTCAGGCAAAACACCGCCCCGGCTCATACGGGCAGCCTTTTTCAAGCAGGCTTGCATTTCTGAGTTTTTGCCCGCCAGGGCGTAGGTGAGCGCCAGCTCACACAACATCCAGACATCATCTTGATTGAGCGCCACCGCGCGCCGGCCTTCAGCAATGGCTTGGGCAAACAGATGCTTTTGGTTGTAAATGCGCTCCAGCATGCGGTGAACCATGGAAAAGTTAGGATGCAGATCAGCCGTGGCGCGGGCCTGCTTCAGGGCTTCGTCATACCTGTGGTCGAAGTAGAGCATCTCTGCTAAATCAGTGTTGATGATGGGTGAAAGCGGGTCGCTTTCCAGTGCCCGCTTCATTTCCGCTACCGCGTCCTCGGTCCTGCCAAGAGCGACGAGATCAAATGCATACCATTGGTGAGCGACGGAATAATTTGGGTTCAGCGCAAGGGCGCGCTTGAACTCCTGTTCCGCTTCCGCAAACTTCCATTCGTAATGCATTTTGACGAAAGCCAGTGAGGTGTGCGCGTCGGCCAGCGAGTCATCCAGGCGCAACGCCGTCAGCGCCGCATCTTTGGCTTTGGGCATTGCCGTCTCGCGCGGGATTGCTGCGCCGGGCAACGAACCCAACAAAGCATTGGCATCCGCCAGCCCGGCGTACGCTGGTGCGAACTGTGGGTCTGCGGTTACCGCTTGCTGGAAGTATTCAATCGCCTTCAGGTAGCCCGCCTGGGTGCGCTGGTTCCAAAAGAACCGGCCTTTCAAATAGTCTTCGTGTGCCTTCGGGCTGGCCGCACCGATATTTCCGAAAATGGTTTCAGCACTGAGACCGACATTTCGCTGCTGAAGTGGGAGCGCCGGCCACCATCACCGCAGGCGGCGGCAGCGGATCGCAGAGCACGCCTATTCACACCGCTTTTCCGCTGCCGTTGCAAGCAATAGTAAAGGACAGTGCCGGCAACGGTGTCCCCGGCGTGGCAGTGACATTCACAGTGCCGGGCAGCGGACCGAGTGGGACCTTCCCCGGCGGAGTGCTCTCCGTTCAAGTGACGACTGACGCCACCGGCACGGCCACCTCGCCTACGCTCACCGCCAACGGCACGGTGGGCTCGTACCTCGGAACGGGGACAGTGGCGGATGGCGGCGCACCTGAATCTCCCCGCAGCGCCAGCGTCACGGTGGGCTCGTACCGCGCGAACGGGGCAGGGACGGGCCCTCTAACGGCGAACTATTCGCTGACCAACACATTGAGCGCGGGCGCAACCATCACCGCGGGCGGCGGCAGCGGATCGCAGAGCACGCCCATCCACACCGCTTTTCCTTTGCCGCTGCAAGCGACGGTGAAAGACATCGATGGAACCCCTGTTCCCGGCGTGACGGTGACGTTCACCGCACCCGACAGCGGAGCGAGCGCAACCTTCCCCGGAGCAGTGCTCTCGATTCAAGTGACGACTGATGACAGCGGCGTAGCTACTGCTCCTACGCTGACCGCCAACGGCACGGTCGGCTCCTACCTCGCGACGGGCACGGTGACGGGCATTGCAACGCCGGCAAACTACTCTCTCACCAACACGCTGAGCGCCGGGGCGGCGATCAGCACCGGGGGAAACGGCAGCGGTACGCAGAGCACGCCCATCCACACCGCTTTTCCGTTGCCGCTGCAAGCGGTAGTGAAGGATAGCGGTGGCGTCGGCGTTCCCGGCGTGACCATCACCTTTACGGTGCCAGACACCGGACCCAGTGGGACCTTCCCAGGAGGGGTGCTGTCGGTCCAAGTGACGACCGACGCCACCGGCACGGCTACCTCGCCTACGCTCACCGCCAACGGCACGGTGGGCGGTCCGTACACGGCGACAGGAACGGTGACCGGAATCGAGACGCCGGCCAACTACTCGCTCACCAACACACTGAGCTCCGGGGCGACGATCAGCACCGGCGGAAACGGCAGCGGGTCGCAGAGCACGATGATCCACACCGCATTTCCGTTGCCGTTGCAGGCGACGGTTAAGGACAGCGGTGGGACTCCTGTTCCCGGTGTGACAGTGACGTTCACGGTGCCGAGCAGCGGACCGAGCGCAACCTTCCCCGGTGGAGTGCTATCGGTTCAAGTGGTGACTGACGCCACCGGCACGGCCACCTCGCCTACGCTCACCGCCAACGGTACGGTGGGTGGGCCTTACACGGCGACAGGAACGGTGACCGGCATCGCAACGCCGGCGAACTATTCGCTCACCAACACTCCGGGACCGGCAAGCTCGGTTGCGGCCAACGGCGGTTCGGGGCAACGCGCGGCCGTCACTACAGCTTTTGCCTTGCCGCTGCAGGTGACCGTGAGAGACAGCGATGGCAACCTTGTTCCGGGTGTGACCGTGACCTTCACGGCGCCGGGCAGCGGGGCCAGCGGCACCTTCGCAGGAGGCGTGAATACGGCGGTGACCAACGCCAGCGGCGTGGCCACCTCGGCCACGTTCACCGCCAACTCGGCCTCCGGCAGCTACAACGTGAATGCCACCGTGCCGGGAGTGGCAACGTCGGCCGCGTTCGCGATGACCAACGTGGACTTCAGCGTAGCCTCCGCCACGGGAACCCAGGCGGTCGCAGCCGGCGGCACCGCGAACTACACGCTCAACTTCGTCGCGATTGCGGATAAGTCGGTCAATCCAACAACGTTTTCCTGTCAGAACCTGCCGGCGAACTCGGCCTGCGCGTTCAACCCACCGTCCCTGCCCGCCGATTCCGGGAACACGCCGTTCGGGCTGGGGATCACGACGACAGCCCGGCCAACCACGGCCGCCAGCGTCGGCAGTGGTGGAGGGTTCGGCCTGCCGCTCGGGGTCCTGCCGGCGGCCGTGCTGGCCCTGTTGGCGATGATCGCGATGTCACTGGCTTCTTTCTCAAAACGCGCGCCGAAGTTTGCCCCAGCGCGGATCGCAGCCTTCGGCATGCTGGTCCTCATGGTGGGCTACATCGCCGGCTGTGGGGCCGTAGGCACCGGCTTCCCGGCGAGAAGCGCTGGCGTGCAGGGCACGCCTGCTGGCACCTACACGGTGACCGTGGTAGCGACTTCCGGCACGTTGCAGCGGACCACCACCGTTTCGCTGACGGTGCAGTAGGGATTCGGCGGTCCAGGAGGATGCTCGATGCACAGAATCCGGTTAGGGCTGGCTGGCATGCTCCTTGCCGTGGTGCCCGTGGCCGCGCAGAGTGCTGCGCCTGCCAACATCACGCCGCAAGTGGAGGTCGCCCTCGACTATACCTACGTGCGCGCCAGAACCGTGGTCGCCGGGGGCTGTTGCTTCAACATGAACGGCGGCAGCGTTTCGGCAGCCGTCGGCGTGAACCAATGGCTGAGTCTGGTCGGCGATTTCGGCGGCTATTACACCGGGAACGTGCGCAACTCAGGCGACTCGCTCAGCGTCTTTCCCTTCGTTTTCGGGCCCCGTTTTTCCTATCGCCGGAGCGAGCGTTTCACACCCTTTGCACAGGCACTGTTCGGCGGCGGCCACGCGGGGGGCACAGTCTACACGCGCACTTTTCGCGAAGGATCGGCCCCGCCGTCGGCGCGCAACGCCTTTGCCATGGCCCTGAGCGGGGGGCTGGATGTAAATATCAGCCGGCATTTTGCTATCCGCGCTTTCCAGGCCGATTGGTTTTTCACAGAATTTCCCAACGGCGCCACCAACCACCAGCATAATTTGCGGTTATCCGCGGGAGTCGTCTTCCGCTTCGGAAAGCGTTAGCGCGACTGCACCCGCGCCGTCTCAGCACGACTGAAGTCGTGCCTCACCCGACCCACGCAATCGGCAGCCGGGAGTCCGGCCAGTCGCCTGTATCCGGAAACAACAGACTCAACCCGAGAGCGCATTGAGGAGTACGATAACATCGGGTAAGGATGTAGCTCCGTATAGGAGGTAACGGTTTATGGCAGAGTCTGTATTCGAAAAAGCCGACGTGCAGGTCGCGGAATCGATCCACAAACTTACACGCGCAACCTCTGCGATGGCAGACGCGATTGACGAGGGTGTAGGGGTGATCAAGCGTGCCGTGAGACGGAGCGGCGATGCGGCTGAGGAACTGATGGACGATGCGACCCAGCGCGTGAAGCGTCACCCTGCAGAAACCATGGCCGCCACCTTCTTTTTTGGAGTGATCGTCGGAGGGCTTATCGGCTGGATGATAGCGCGAAAGTAGACGGCGTGCGCGGGAGACGCGGGCTCGTTTCCAAGATCTGCGCTCTCTCCTGAATGTGCTTTGCAGCCTTGGTCGCACCTGGCATTCGAGGGTAAACGGCGCAGCCCAGCCCGGAACCCTGTTCTTTGCCGGTGCAGGGGCTGACGTATAATCCCGCACTGCAACCAGTTATGCCGCTCCTACCCGGCTCCAAACTCGGCCGGTATGAGATTGTGTCGGCGATCGGCGCCGGCGGCATGGGCGAGGTGTACCGCGCCCGCGACCTGGAACTGGGCCGCGAAGTCGCCATCAAGATTCTCTCGGAAAGAATCGGTCTCGACCCAGACCGACTGCGCCGCTTCCAGCAGGAAGCACGGATCACGGCGAGCACCAACCACCCCAACATTCTTGCGGTCTACGATGTCGGCACCTGCGAAGGCACGCCGTTCATTGTTTCCGAGTTGCTCGAGGGGATGACCCTCCGGGACCGGCTCCGGACGGGTCCGTTGCCGACGCGTGGCGCGATTGAGATTGCGGGTCAAATTGCATCCGGGCTGGCCACGGCGCACGAAAAAGGAATCATCCACCGCGACCTGAAGCCCGACAACGTCTTCCTGACGAAAGACGGGCAAGTCAAGATTCTCGATTTCGGGATTGCCAAGCTGTCGGCGCCGGACCCAGGCGGAGATCAGCCAACCTTGACCACCGCGGGCGTGATCATGGGCACGCTCACCTACATGTCGCCGGAACAGGTGTGCGGGGCGGCGGTGGATCATCGCAGCGACATCTTCAGCCTGGGAGGAGTGCTCTACGAGATGCTGGTGGGGGCGCCGCCGTTCTCGAGTCCCAGCCGAACCGAGACCGTGCGCGCCATCCTCAACCTCGATCCGCTGGAAGAACCGGCAGCGGAAAAGATTCCTGCCGCGGTGCGGCGCGTGCTGCAACACTGCATGGAAAAAGACGCGGCGAACCGTTTCCAATCGGCACGCGACCTGGTGTTTGCTTTGCAGGGAACGGTGGGAGAAACTTCCGCCACTGTGCGGGTGCGGGTAACGCCGCAGCCGGCCCGGCGCGTAGGGCGGCGCGGGGTGCTGGAAATTGCCGGCGCGCTGGTGCTGCTGGCAGCAGCCGTTTTCGCCGTGCGGCGAGCGACGATAGTCCAGCCGCAGTTCGATCGCCTGACCTACGAGCGGGGAACCATCGCGGCGGCGCGCTTCGCTCCCGACGAACACAACATTATTTACTCGGCGTCCTGGTCGGGCTCTCCGGTCGAGGTCTACTCGACCAGCCCGGAATTCCCGTCGTCAAGGCCGCTCGGGTTGGGCGATGCCACCGTCCTGGGCATATCGCGCACCGGCGAACTCGCGCTGCTGAGGCACGGCAGGTTATCGGCGCATCTGGTCGTTGTGTTCGGGACGCTGGCGCGCGCTCCGATGGCGGGTGGCGCGCCTCGCGATGTCGCCGAAAATGTCCGCTGGGCGGACTGGGATCCACATGGAGAATTGGCCGTGGTGCGTCACCAGGGCGGGCCGGCGGGCCGCAGCCGGCTGGAGTACCCGATCGGCAAGGTACTGTACGAAACGCCCGGGTGGATCAGTCATATCCGGTTCTCACCCACGGGAGATCGCATTGCTTTTCTCGATCACGCGATCTGGTCCGACGATCGCGGGACGGTTTGCGTGATTGACACGTCCGGCAAACGGACGGTCCTCTCCAGCGGCTGGGAGGCGGCGGACGGGCTGGCCTGGTCGCCAAGCGGAGAGGTGTGGGTAAGCGCGACCCGACGCGGCTTCAGCCGGTCCTTGTATGCCATCAGCATGTCGGGTCACGAGCGGGAGGTGCTGGCCGTACCCACCGGGATGACGCTGCAGGACATCGCCAGCGACGGCCGCGTGCTGCTGACATCGGAAGACGAGCGATCGCTCATGCAAGGGACCGATGGCAGCGGGCCGGAACGCGACCTGTCCTGGTTCGACTGGACGATTGCGCGCGACATTTCACCCGACGGCAAGTTGCTGCTGTTCGAAGAAGCAGGCGCGCCCGCCGGCGAGCATTACATGGCGGGGCTGCGGAAATTCGACGCAAGCCCGCCGCTGCGGCTGGGCGAGGGCAGCCCCGGCGGTCTGTCGCGTGATGGCAAGTGGGTGGTGGCGACGACGCCCACCCAGGTGACATTGCTTCCGACCGGGGCGGGGCAACCGATCACGGTCAGCGTCACCGGGTTGGAAAACTTCGGCAGCGCGCGGATTTTTCCAGACGGCGAGCATCTCCTGCTCAATGCGGCGGAGAAGGGTCACGCGGCTCGCGCTTACATCATCGACCAGCACGGAAGCCAACCCCGCGCCATCACGCCTGAAGGAGTTCCCGCACTGGTCGTCTCGCCGGATGGCAGGTTGGTGGCCGCTCCCGACAACGAGCATCTGATCACGGTTTATGCGGTGGACGGATCACCGTCACGGCGCATTCCCAACCTGCCCACCGGTTTCGACCCGATTGGCTGGAGCGCCGATCCTGGGGCGCTTTACGTTTCCGAGCCCGCTTCTCTGCCCAATAATGTCTACCTCGTGGACATTGCGACGGGAAAGCGGCAGCTCGTCCGCAAGATGATGCCGAACGATCCGGCCGGCCTGGTCAATATCGGCGGCGCCGTCATCACGCCCGACGGCAAAGCGTACGCCTACAACTATTACCGGGTATTGTCGACGTTGTACGTGGTGCGGAACCTGAAATGAAACGTGGGTGAGCCACGAGGTTCGGAAGTCACTCTCAATCCAGCGGTCCGGCGAAATCCTCCCGCACGTAATGCAGCAACAGCGTGGTGGAGGTAAATCCTTCGACAAGTTTGGGGCGGAAGTGCGGCAACTGACGTCCGCAGAACAAAACCGCGTCCCCGACATTTTGGATCACTCTCACCGTGCGCTTGCCTGGCTGGATGCACAAGGGCCAAGGCGACTCCCGCTCTCGCTCCGGGGGATAATCCACCAGAACGCTCAGCGTGAATTCGCACTGCTCGCGGTCGGTGTGCGGTTCCAATTCCGCGCCGCCCTGGTAAGAAACCACGTAGGTGTACGACGGCTTCAGCTTCTCGCCGGCAATTTCGCTGATGGCGTCAGTCAGCTGATGGTGGAAAAAGCGCGAGACAGCCTCATTGTGGCAGGCGTAACGGCAGGACGCCTGAGCATCGCCGAGACACATGCCGCCGGTGCGAACCAGGCGGCGGTAGTACTTGCGGAGGGCGTCGATCTGGAAGGCGTGAATCAGGCCGGACACGGTTGTGTAGCGGCGTTGGCGAAACCGGCGCGCCGATGTCGCAGCCGCGGCGTGCCACCGCTTGCCGGCAGCGTCCACGCGGCTGCTCTCTACTAGAATGCCGGCCTGACGCAAGACGTCAACGGTGCGGTCCGACGCGCCGTCCGGAACGGGCCCGCCGAGAGAGCAATGGTTCAGCAGTTTTCGGTACGCGTCTCCTGCCCAGAATGCTTGCCACCCGGTTGCAGTTGGAACCCAGACGATTGGGTCATGCGCGCCGGCGGCCAGCCACGCAGCAGCTTCCGCTACCTCGCGCGGTGTTCCGCTCGTCCAGGAAAAACGGCAATCCGGGTTGATGATGAGCCGCTTGGAAGCAACGCGAGGGCGTCCGGCCGAGGATGGCGAAAGGTATCCGGGCTGCTCGTCAAGTACGCAGCGAAACACCGCGCCACCTGCGCATTCAGCGGCGGCGGCGTCCGCCCGATGATCGGCAAGTTGCGGGCTAGGCGCTGCGGTCACAGTGGATCCATCCGTTCAAGGCAAACCGGCTGTCGGCGAAGTCACGCGACGGGCAATGCACGACGGAAACCTCATGGATGGCTGCGGCAGAGAAGAAAACGACGAAATTCTGCCCCGGCACGATGACGTCGTGGTTCCAACTATCCTCTTCGTAGATGCGGAGTTCTCCGCCGGAGTACGCCTTCGGCTCGCGATGAAAGTAGTAGACGTAGGAGATCTCCCGGGTGGAATTGGCGGCATCCACGTCGCGATGAGGGCCGAAAAAATCTCCGTCATTGCTGGCGCTGAGACCGGCATCAACCTCCAGGACAGGGAAGGGCTTGCGCGCCAATCTCTCCAGCGCGTAATCCAGGAAATGGCGGACGCGACCGGTCACCAGTGAGAAAAACGGACCCAGTTCATACAACAGCCGCGACCGCCGGTGATCGAGCATGAGGGCGCGCTCGTTCTCGGCGGTCACAACTGTGCCGGCTTGAAAATCCGCTTCCCGGCTAATCGCGTATTGCAGCAGTGCCGACAGTTCGTCAGGAAAAAGGAATTCCTCCAGCACAACGAACTCCGGTTTCGTTGCCGCAGACCTCATCGGTTTGCGATCCTGCTATGTCTTCGGCCTGCTAGTAGGCGCCGCACCGGGAACAGGACCGGGTTTCGGTCCTGGTTTTGGGGCGGTTGGCGCCGCACCGGGAGGTGGGCCTGGTCTTGGGGCGGTTGGCGCCGCACCGGGAACATGACCTGGTTTCGGTCCACCCGGTGGGCTGCACTGCATACTCCTCCGTCCTGCGTCGGAAGTTGAGATGTCTGTCATACGGCTTCTCCTTAGCCAACCAGTTGATCCTGCGTAAATCGCGCACGCCGCCGCTCACCTGGATTCCGAGTGGTCGCGCACTGAGTTGCAATGGGTCCGAATGCAGTGAAATGAAAGCTGGCTTCGTAAGAGTTGGTCGCAAACGATAGAATGTGCCGCCTCGATTGTCAAGAAAGGGCAGCCACCCGAGAAAATGGCCAGCCGGCTCGTCTGTTATTCGGTGACCGATTGCGGTGAAGGACCGCATCTCGACCAGCTACTGCGCAGCACTGCCAGCCTGCGGCAATACAACACCAACATCCCGGTGTGGGTGTTCGTGTATGGCGATTTGCCGTCGGCCGCTGCGGCTCTCCTGGAAGCGAACCACATCTGTGTGAAGCCGGTCGGCGCCTACGTCGCCTCGCTTGGCAGTCTGTCGCCGCATGCGGAGGCGCTGAGTAGCTATGGCGTTCTCTGCAAGTATTTGTCGCTCGCCAAACTGGCCGATGTGGACGTGGCGCAGTTGCTGTTGGTTGATTGCGACACTTTCTTCTTCGACGACGTCACCAAGCTGTTTGAACGCTATGCGGAATGCGAATGCTACGGGCGCGAAGAGCCTTTTTCCCCGTATAGCGCTCATGGCGATGCCGCGTATCTCGATCCTGCCGCGCTGGCGGCCTTGCTGAAATCGGAAGCCTTGCGCGAAGTTCCAACCTTGAATGCCGGCGCTCTGCTGTTGAATCGTGGTCTGCACCGCAAACTGGCGCCGATGCTCGGTTTCATGCTGGACTACGCATCGCGCTTGATGATGTGGTTGCGCTTGCACCACGATGGCGCGTTGCCTTACCGGACGCCGGAGTGCGATCCCAACAGCGCCGTCGGTTCAGCGGAACCGTCGCACCCTCCGCTGCCGTTTCCTTCCTCCAACGCCTGGATCGCTGATGAAGTGGCGTTCTGGATGATGCTAGGGCGCCTGCCGGAAGTCTCGTGCGGAATTTTCGCGTGGCACGATTTCTTGCAAGGCCAGGAATTCCTCTCAACCAGCCGAGAGCAAACCTCCGCCTTGGGGTGCCACTACTTCAGCGTCAATGAAGGTGTTTTCACCGATTGGGTGAAGGACAGAGCTAAATAGGTCGCAGTGGTGGGGCAGCGTCGGCCTGGGCTTCCATTCGCCGGCTTGCGAAGCTCAATATCGGCAGGAGCATCGGCATTGCCGGCTGGGGTCTGGCAACCATGGTGCGCACCACAGTGCCTGCCCTTTGCCACCAGCCATGGAACACTTCACCGTGTTCGCAATCAACCTGCAGCGAATACCAGCGATGGACTTCGTCGGCCCACCCACTCAGGCGGACCGACACCGACCGGGTATCGAGCCGAAGTCCCTCTTGCAGTGCCTTGAGCGCGCTCTCCTTCGCGCTCCACAGGGCGGCCACAAGCGATCGCTGGTGGCTCGCAGGCGCCCGCGCAATTTCCACCCGCTCTTTATCGGTAAAGTAGTCCCGGATGAACGCCGTGCTGTGGGTTTCCACGATCTCCAGGTCGCATCCGATCGCCGCGTCCGGCCCCGCGACCGCGCACATGGCGACGCCGCCGCGGTGGCTTAGGGAAATTTCAGCCGGCGCGGGCCCGGTCGCCAACCTCACCTGCGGCGCTCCGGATGGCCGCGCACTTATTTCAATTTCCGCCATGCAAGCCGGAGGAACGCGCAGCTTCAGGTAGGCGGCCACCGCGCTTTTTGCCGTCCAGCGTCCCAGCCGCCAGTCGGCTCGGCGCTTGGCGACATGAAGTCCTTCGAGCAGGATGATTTCGTTTCCGCTGAGCCACTCATTGCCCGGCGGAACATCCGACTCCGTCTGTTCCAGCCAATAAACGTCCATGGTCATGATGGGGCGCGCCTTGCTGAGGCCGATGTTCACGCCACTGCTTGCAACGCTTTCAGCGCTTCGCCCTCGATCTTGTTGGCCAGCGCGACGGTGTGGTAGCCGCTGAGCTGAACGTACCGCGTCCCTCTCTCGTCCACAACTTCCGCGTCGAACCTTCCCCCGGCGGAGGGCGTAACCACGGCATAGAGCTGCGCATCCGCCAAGCCGGGTGCGCTGCAAACGCAGACCCGGTCCACGTGCTGCGGCAGGCCAAACCGGCCTTCCCCTGTCATCTCCAGCAGGCCGGCAGTTTGGAAGCAAAGCTCGAGCAGCCGCGGCGCGCTCACGGCCGGCCATTCGGACGGCTGGTGATTGCAGGGCAGGCCTTTCGCCAACTGTCCGATCATCCGTTTCCCATCCCGCCACGCCCGCCCGATCACCTGGTAGGCCGGTCCGTGGAAATAAATGCGGTAGATATCGGCGGCTTCGATGGTCTTTCCCGGCGGCGCGCCAGGCGCAACCACCGTCACCGCCTGCGGCGGCTTGCGCGTCAGCCGCACCCGGCCCGTGAAATGTGTCGTGACTTGCGGGTCCTTCTGGTTGGGCAGTGAGCGGCGGCCGATCAAACGGCAATCGGCGAGGATGGAATCACCCTGCGCATAGAACGTTGCTTCCGTTGTCAGGGTGCGTGGCTCGCTGCGATAAAACTTATGAGGCGCCAGGAAATTCACATCCTCGATCGCCTCGGCGTGCCAGCCCGGAAGCATCCACAAGGCCGCTTCGACGAATGCCTCGACGCCCATCACCCCAGGCAGCACGGGCGTGCCTTCGATCTGATGGTCGTACAGGAACGGTTGGATCTTGGGGTCGAGCGTCGCCTCAATGAGCAGCCCCGCGCTGTGAAGCCCGGCGCCCGTGACCTTGCCAATCATCGGTCCTTGCAGGCGATTCGTACGGGAAGCCGCCGTCGTTTCCAGTCCGCCGGCGACGTCCCACTCGTTAGTCAGAATGCCGAGTCGTTGCCCGACTACGATTTCGCCGCGGGTTGCTCCCGCCGTCAGTTCGCGGCGAATCATGGGAATGCCCGCTTCCGGCGGAATCATGTCAATACCGGCCAATTCCATCATCTTGGGGATGGAACCGCGTGTCGCCATGCCAATGCCGCCCCACGCGCTCCAGTCAAGCACGATGCCGCGCGTCCGCGGCCGGGTGGTTCGCAAGTTCGATGTCAGCTTGCAAAGCAGATCGTTGGCCGAGCTGTAGTCCGTTTGTCCTGCGTTGCCGAAGCGTCCCGCCACCGAACTGAACGCCACGGTCGCGCCCAGCGGCATGTCGCCGATCGCGCGCAGCAAGTTGAACCAGCCGATGGTCTTGACGTCAAACACCAGATCGAACTCACTTGGTGTCTTGTCCGGAAGCAAGTGGCTGCGCTCGATCCCGGCGGCGTGCAGCATCACGTCAATCCGGCCGCTGCGCGCACGTACTTGATCGACGACCTTGGCCACCGCATCCGGATCGGTCAGATTCACGCTGAAGTACCGGGCGGTGCCGCCGGCCGCCTGCACGGCCGCAATCGCGCTCGCCGCCGCCTGCGCCCGTTCCAGCGCCGCCAGTTCCTTTTCCACCAGCGCCGGAGTAGCCCGCTCCCCGCGTTGCTGGATGCGGGCGAACAGGGCGCGTTTCAGCGCGTCTTTGTCGCTGACAAAAAGTTTGAGGTCGGGATCATTGCTATCGGGCTCCGGCACCAGGTCGAGCAGATAAAACGTGCCGCCGGAAGCCGCCGCCAGATCCGTGGTGATGGCCGAGACGATGCTGCCCGCGGCGCCGGTGATCAGGAAGACAGTGTCTTTGTCCAGGGTCAGGCCAGGCTGGCCGTCGGCCGCCGGCTCTTCCCGCAGCCCAACCGCCCAGCGTAGTCCTTCCTTGTAGCCGATCTCGACCGCGCCGGGATCGCGCAGCGCTTCTTCAATGAGGGTCTCAGCAATCTGGAACGCGCCGCGGCGTGATTCGAAATCGACTGCCTTCACCAGAGCGTCAATACGCTCGCGCTTGTAAGCTTTGCTGAAGCCCGCCACGGCGCCACCCAGCGGTGCGGCTGCTCCCGCCGGATCGTAGCCGTGTTGCCCTCCCAGGCGAGTGGCGGAAACCAGGAATGTTCCCGGCGCCGCAATCTGGTCGTAGAGCCTGCGCATGGCGACGTAAAAAGACTTCAGACGGATACGCACCGCCTCGCGCCAGGATTTGAGATCCATCTCGCGATGGTTGCCCTCGTCGTCCAAGGCAGGAAGCCAAAAGACTCCGTGCACCGGGCCCGCAGCCAGACACCGGTTGAGATATTCGCTGAGCGCGTCCGCAGACAGCTCCCGGTCGAGCTGGAGTACTTCCACGCCCATCCCCTGGAGCAACTGTGCCAGCGCGCTCGCCACGCCGCCTTTGTCCGGCATGACGATCACGCGCTCGCCGTGGTTGAGCGCCACGCCGGTCGGCTTGCAGATGTCGAGTGTGGGACGCACCACGGGTGTCGGCACGCGGCGCGGGATAAGATTAGCCGCGTCGAAACTGGCGACCGCCGGGCGTGCTTTGGGTGTTTCCTCCGCCGGCCCATGCTGGTCCACCGGGGCGGCAGGAGGCGTTGCGGTTGGTGCTGCCGCGGCCGGCTGCCGGTCGTGCGCGAACTTAATGACTTGTGCCAGCGTGGGGAAGTCCCGCAGTTTGAGATTCGGGTCGCGCGGAATTTTGTACAACTCGCGGATGGCCGCAAACATTTCCGCCTGTTTTACCGTGTCAATGCCGAGGTCCGCTTCCAGATCGAGGTCCAGGTCCAGCATGTCTTTGGGATATCCGGTCTTCTCGGCGACGATCTGCAGTACCGCGTCCGCAATTGGATCTTCGGCCGTGGCCGCTGGTTCGACCGTGGGCTTGATCGGTTCGGGTTGCTTCTCTGCCACCGTTACTGGAGGGGCTGGCGCGGCAAGGTCCGGACGCCTGTCGTACACGAACTGCATGACGTGTTTCAACGTGGGGAAATCCCGTAGCTTGAGATTCTGATCGCGCGGAATGTTGTAGATCTCGCGGATCGCCGCGAACATCTCCGCCTGCTTTACCGTGTCAACTCCCAGGTCCGCTTCCAGATCGAGGTCCATGTCCAGCATGTCTTTCGGGTAGCCGGTCTTTTCCACGACGAGTGCGAGTATCCGCTCCTTAACCGCGTCGTCGGCCGCGGGTGTCGTGGGGGCAGCGAGCGCAATCGCCGCCGGTTCCTTGTCTGCCGCCCTTGTCGGAGCAGGTGGGGCCGCAAGGTCCGGGCGCTTGTCGTACACAAACTGCATGACGTGTTTCAACGTGGGGAAATCGCGTAGCTTGAGATTCTGATCGCGCGGAATGTTGTAGATCTCGCGGATCGCCGCGAACATCTCCGCCTGCTTGACTGTATCAACTCCCAGGTCCGCTTCCAGATCGAGGTCCAGGTCCAGCATGTCTTTCGGGTACCCGGTCTTCTCCACTACGAGTGCGAGAATCCGCTCCTTGACCGCATCGTCGGCCACGGCTGTGGTGGGGGCAGCGATTGCAATGGGCGCTTTTACTTCCTCCTTTATCTTTATCGCTGCCGCAGTCGGTGCAAGCTCCGGACGCCGTTCGTAGACGAAGCGGATCACATGGGCAAGAGTCGGGAAATCCCGCAGCTTGATTTTGTCGTCGCGTACGATGCCGTACGCTTCGCGGATGGCGGCAAATACCTCTGCCTGCTTCACGGTGTCAACGCCCAGGTCCGCTTCCAAGTCCAGGTCCAGGTCGAGCATGTCAACCGGATACCCGGTTTTCTCCGCTACCAGGGCGAGGATCCGCTCTTTGACCGCATCGCCGCCTGCCGCGGGCTGCGGAGGCGCAAACGGCGGGGGGGCTGCGGCCGCAACCTTCGCAGGCGCAGAAACTGAGGGCGCTGCGGCTGCAACCTTCACCACCTCCACTTTGGTTGCAGCGATTGCGGTCGCCGCCGCTGCCACGGGTTTCGCCGGCGCGGCAACCGCAGTGCGCGGAGTCGCGGGCCGCTGTTGCTCTGCAGGTATCGGCGGCGCTGATTGCATCACGGGTGCCGGCGCCGGCTTGGATTGCTGCGCGGATTCTGCGTCGCGTGCAGCTTGCGCCTCATCGCGCACGCGCAGCGTCCGGTGAACCACTTCCAGGTCGGCGGCCGAATGTCCCACGATGCGAGTCAGCCAGGCATTCCATGCATTGGGGTCGACAATGCGATAGGCATAGCCCAGGGCATTGGGACTACGGTGCACTCCGTCCGCTGTCGCCACCCAGCGCGTCAGCGTCATGCTGATTTGCGAGCCGAAGCCGGCGGCGAGCCGCAACGCATACTCCACCGGATAAGCGCCGCCCTTCGACAAGTTCAACCGCCCCAACTCAGGATCAATTTCCCTGAAATTGGCCACCGGCGGCACGCACCCGGTTTCCAGCGCCTTGATCGCGACCACGTCCTCGATCCCCGTGCCCATCGCATGCCCAGTGAAGCCCTTGGTATTGGCGATCACGATCTGGTCCGCGGCGTCACCGAACACCCGCCGCAATGCATGGATTTCCGCCGACGCGCTGCCGCCCCGTGCCGGGGTGTAGGTCTCATGCGAGACGAAGACCGTTTTCGCCGCGATCTGATGACGCTGAATGGCGCTCTGCGATTCGGCTCGGACCACCAGCTTCTCCATGACCTGCGCGATATGCTGGACGTCCAACCGGGTGCCGTGGAAGGCGCTGTTTGCCGTCACTGCGCTCAGCACTTCGCAAATCGGCTGGATGCCCCGCTCGCGCGCGCCCTCCGCGCTCTCCACCACCAGCGCCGCGGCGCCCATGCCGATCAACATGCCGTGCCGGCGGCGGTCGAAGGGAATGGCCGCCTCTTCCACGATCTCATCCGTCGCCGCGGCTCCGCTTGCCAGGAACCCGGCCCCAAACCATTCCAGCATGTTGTCGGAGGTGACGTCGTCGGCCGAGACCACAATCACCCGGCGGCACCGTCCGGCGCGGATCCAGTCCTCCGCCAGAGAGATGGCCTGCGTCGTGCTGGCGCACGCGGCATTGATTTGCGTGTTGGGACCACGCGCGCCGATGAATTCGGCGAACTGCGAATGTCCCATGGACAATGTCCTGAACAGGAAACGCCGGTCGAATTGATACGGCTCTTTTTCGATGACTGCGCGCAGCTCTTCCATGCGCCGCTCAATTTCCTGCCGCAAACTGGAGGCATGACCGTTCGCCTCCACCGCCCGTGTCCGCAACCGTTCCAGCAGCTCCAACTGCTCGCGGCGAGCTTGGTCGGCGCAGCAATGCGTGACCTCTCCGATCAGCGAATCCATGCCGGGAAATGCGGAGGCGAAAATCACTCCGGTGTCGTCGCGCATCACCTCGGGCAGCCCCCACCGGTCCGGCAGTTGCGTTCCCTTGCTGGTTTTCTTGTAGCGCATCACCAGGGGAATGCCGGCATCGCGCAGGGCATCAATACCGGCCCCGATCGCCAGCCGGGTCACGCGGTCGAGAGCGGCGATCCGCTCCGCGGAAACACCAAACTCGCTTTCCAGGTCGAACACCCCTCCGCGCCCCGCTAACTTGATCACGTCCGCCAGGTCGGTGATGGTGTCGAACGTTGGACCTCCGTTCTCGTTCTTCACCAGGCGCGTGATGTGCTTGTCGAGCATGGCGCGGCGGAAGCGCGCCGGGATGGCATCGATGAATTGCTCGCCGCGCAAAATGCGGCCGATGTTCGCGTCATCGAAGATATGTTCGGTTCCGGGCAGTCCCAGCGCGGCCCCGGTAATTGCGATAGGCCGCACGTCCACGGTTGACTTCTGTCCCTGGTAAAGTTGCAAGCCGCGTTCCACGGCTTCGGCGAAGATGCGCCCGAGGGCGATGTAGCGATCATCAGCCGCCGGCGCGCTCGTTGCCGTGGGAGCTTTCGGCGCAGCCGCGACCACAGGCAGCGATTCAGCGCGTTTTTCCGCCGGCGCGATCGCACGCTGCGGGGTCGCCGCCGCCTGCTCGGCGCGACCGTGTCCTAAGCCGGCCGCATAAAGTCCGCAAAGCGCCTGGTTGAATGACGCCACGTCGCCGACTTTCGGATGATTGGTGAACAGGGAAACCACGTCACCGCGCCCGCCGAGCACATCTTCGGCGAACCCCTGCAACGCCTTCTTCGGCCCGGTTTCCACGAACACGCGCGCGCCGGCGTCGTACAGCGTGCGCAAGCCTTTCACGAATTGCACCGGGGCAGCGACCTGGCGGGCGAGAATGTCGAGCATTTGCGGCACGACATCCGGACCGGTCGGATAAAACTCGCCGTTGACATTGGCGACGATGGGCAACTGCGGTGATTGCAGGCCAAGCCGCGCCAGCGCCTGCCGCAGCGGCTCGCTCGCCGGAGCCACGATCGAAGTGTGGAACGCATGGCTGACGGTGAGCGGAGTCACTTCGTAGCCGGCCTTGAGAAGCAGTTCCATCGCCTGCTCGACCGCCTTGCTCGCGCCGCCGATCACTCCCTGGCGGTCGCTGTTAATATTCGCGATCACCACGTAGCCATCCACCGATTTCAGGATGCGTTCGATCTCGGAAATAGGCGCAAACACGGCGGCCATTTTGCCGTTGTCGCCGAACGCCACGCGCGTCATCTCGCGCCCGCGCGCGCTGACCGCCTCCAAAGCGCCGGCCAGCGGAAGCGCGCCGGCCGCAACCAGTGCGCCGTATTCGCCCAAGCTGTGTCCCATCGTCATGTCGGGCCGAATGCCGTAAGCCGCGAGCAGCCGGGTGAGCGCGAGGTCGGTGGCCAGCACGGCCGGCTGCGTAATTGCCGTCTGCATCAGATCCGCTTCCGCCTTTGCCACTGCATCGGCGTCCGTTGACTCAACAAAGATGAATTCCGACAGCGGTTTCCCCAGCAGCGGTGTCATGATCCGGTCCGCCTCGGCGAACGTGTCGGCCACGATGGGCTCAACGGCGCGCAGCGGCTTCAGCATGTTGACGTACTGCGAGCCCTGGCCGGTATAGAGGAACGCCACCTTGGGCGCGGGGCCGTGGCCGCGGAAGATTCCTTGCGCGCGCAACGCTTTCCAGACCGCCGGCTGATTTGCGGCCAGCGCCTGCAGTGCCTTGCTCGATTTCTCCGCCAGATCGGCGGCGTCGGTGTAGTCAATCGCCAGGCGTTCCGGCGCTCGCAGGTCCGATTCCGCAGGAGCAAGCCAAGCCGGCGCGCGGCCCGCTGCCGCAGCCTTCTGCACCGGCCGCAAACGGTCGGCAAGGGCGGCGTCTGAGTCAGCGCCGATGACCAGCGCTCCGCGTAACGGCGCCTTGTCCGACAACTCGGCATGGGAAGTCTGGGAAACACCGCTCGTATTCATGGCTCCGCCTTCCGCCGTGACCGGCCCTATGTTGCTGACTGCCACCGACCGCTTGCCATTGCCGGTCAGCTTGTGGGGAATGTGCTCTTCCAGCACGCAGTGGAAGTTGGTGCCGCCAAAACCAAAAGCGCTCACGCCGGCGCGGCGCACACCATCGGCGGCCATCGTCCACGGCTTGAGCTCGGTATTCACGTAAACCGGCGAGTGCGCAAGATCAATGCCGGGGTTGGGACGCTCGTAGTGCACGCTGGGCGGCAAAACCTTGTCGTGTATCGCAAGGGCGGCTTTCAGCAAACCGGCCGCCCCCGCCGCGCTCTTCAGGTGCCCGATATTCGATTTCACCGAGCCGAGCGCCACGGAGTGCGTGGGAAGATGAAGATCGCTGAGCACGTCCAGCAGGCTTTGCAATTCCGCCAAGTCACCCGCGCGCGTGGACGTGCCGTGACCTTCGATCAACGTCCCGGGTGTGGGTGACAGCCCGGCATTTTCCCATCCCCGCTGCATTGCCAGCCGCTGCCCCACCGGGTTCGGCGCCGTAATGCCTTTTCCCTTGCCGTCGCTGGAGCCGCCGACCCCTCGCAGCACCGCATAGATTTTGTCGCCGTCGCGCTCGGCATCGGCCAGGCGCTTGATCACAAATACCACCGCGCCTTCGCCCATGACAAAGCCATCCGCGCCCTCGGCATAGGGACGCGATCCCGTCCCCGACAGCGCGCCGATCTTGCAGAACTTCACGAAGGTTGACGGGCCCATGTTGCGGTCAATGCCGCCAGTGATTGCGACATCAAAATCGTGTTCCGCCAGTCCCTCAACCGCCGCGCTCAGCGCCGCCATGGCCGAAGCACAGGCAGCGTCCACCACGTAATTGGGACCTCGAAAATTGAATAGGTTTGCGATCCGCCCGGCAACGCAGTTGGACAACTCGCCCGGCATGGTGTCTTCGGTGATTTCCGGACACAGATGGTTCATGCGGCCGTGCACTTCGTCGAGAATCGTGTTCCGCACCGGCTCTGGCAGCGCGGCAAAACTCGCGCCTTCCGCCAGCTCGCGCGCGAATTCGGGAAACAGGGCACGCATGACCGTGAAGTAATGTTTCTCTCCGCCCATGGCGTTGCCCAGGATCACCGCCGTGCGCTCCAGGTTCAGCGGCCGCTTGGGATAGCCATAATCCTCCAATGCTTCGCGCGTGCATTCGATCGCCCACTGCTGCGTCTCGTCCATGGCCGCGGAAACCCGTGGCGGAATCGGCAAGTGCCACTTCATCGGGTCCCATACGTGCTCTCTCACCCAGCCGCCGATCTTGGAATACGTCTTGTCGGGCGCGGCGGGATCGGCATCGTAGTAGAGTGCCGGGTCCCATCTCTCCGGCGGGACCTCGGCGATGCTGTAGCGGCCGTTCTTCACGTTTTCCCAGAAAGCTGCCGCGTTCGGGGCGTCGGGCAGGACCGCACCCACGCCCACAATTGCCATCGCGCGATGAACGTTGTTTTCCATGATGGCGCTCCTCAACTCGAAACCGTCCGACCTGCGGATCGGGGCCGGACTGCTGTCGTTTCCTTTTAGGCGGACATGAGTGCGCTCTTGAGTGCGCTCTTGGCGGCGCGATCGTAGAGGACGTCCGCAATGCTATCCATGTCGGCCAACCAACCCGCTTGTGCACGGTGAATGGCGGGCATTTGTAAAGCCGCTTCCAACGCTGGCAGGTCGGCGTCAGCTACGCCGCCCGCGCCGATGACCAGACGCAATCCTTCTTGCGCGACCTTGAGTGCTGCCTCGCGCGCAAAAACCCGGCTGAGCATTTCCAAAGCGGTCGCATCGAAACGGCGATTCGTTTTCTCGTGCAGCCGGTTTTCCGACGCGAGCGCCGCCCGGCGAGATAAACAGCCGGCACATTCGGCGAAAGCGATCAGCTCGCCGAGGCGCAGGAGAATGTGCTGGTAGCGGGTGAGGCGCGCGACCCTCGCCCGCTCCATCACTTCGGCCAAGGCATGCGACGCCAGTGCAGCGATCCCGGCGCCCACGTCCGGATGCCGCGCGTGCAGCGCCTCCAGCTTGCGCGCCTCTTCGTGGTAGTGCTGGCCGCGTGTTTTCAAGTGCACCTGCCAGCGGTCGCGGCTGATCGTCATCTCCATGATCTCGGAGGTGCCTTCGTAGATGGTGGTAATGCGAACGTCGCGGCTGATCTTCTCCACCATGTACTCGTGCGTGTAGCCATAGCCGCCGAGTGCCTGGATGCTGGCTTCGGCAGCCTGATTGCCGGCCTCGGTTGCCATGTACTTCGCAATCGCGCCTTCGGTGTTCAAGCTGCCTTCGCCGCCGGCGTCAATGCGCGCCGCCGTTTCCTCGATATATGCGCGGGCGGCCTCAAGCCGAGCCACCGGCGGCACGATCAGCTTGTGCGTATAGCCCTGCTTTTCCGAGAGTGGCGCGCCGGCCTGGATGCGCTTGGTCGAGTAGGGTATGGCGCGATCGAGCGCGGCCCAGCCCGCGCCCAGGCCAAACGCCGCCACCATCAGGCGCGTGTAACCGAATACGGCCTGCGCTTGGAGCAATCCCTGTCCTTCCACGCCGCCGATCAGCCGGTCGGCGTCCACGTAGACGTCATTGAACGCGAGCGCAGCCGTGTTGCTCAGGCGGATGCCGTGTTTCTCTTCGGGTTCGTCGTGCGTAAAACCCTTGGCGCCCTTTTCCACGATGAACCAACCCGGACCCGCGGGCGTGTTCGCCAGCACGGTGTACGCGTCGGCTACGCCGCCGTTGCTGATCCATTGCTTGTTGCCGTTGATCTTGTAACCCACCGTCCGTCCATCCTGTTTGACGGGATCGGCCGTCGTTTTTAGTGCGCCCAGGTCGCTGCCCGCTTCCGGTTCGGTGGCGCCGTAGGCGAACAGGATTCCCTCGTCGGCGATGCGGCTCAGCCACTTCTTCTTTTGCTCCGGAGTCGCACCGACCCTGATCGGATCACTGCCCAGGAAGGTGGCCAGCACGGCGGTGGCGATGCCCAGGTCAATGCGCGCCATCTCCTCGCAGACGCAGTACACGTCGAACGCCCCTCCGCCCATGCCGCCGTAGTCTTCGGGAATGAACAGGAGCTGGATCCCGAGCTTGTCGGGGCTGCACATGTGCTGAACAATTTCCAGCGGACATTCGTCGCGCTCGTCCAGGTCCAGAAGCGTCTCGTCCGGCAGGCGTTTCTTGGCGAAGTCCCGGAGCGACTTCAAGCTGAGTTTCAGCGTTTTGTTTGCAATCATGGCCAGTGCCTCTCAGTGCTTCACGCAATGCATTTCGTTGATCTTGTTGGTCAACTGCGGCAGGAACTCCAGCATGTCGGTGACGATTCCAACGTCGGCCACCTGGAAGATGGGAGCTCTGGGGTTCTTGTTGATGGCAATGATGAATGCATTCCCCTTGATCCCGGCCAGGTGCTGGAAGGCCCCGCTGATACCGCACGCCAAGTACACCTTCGGTTTCACTGTCTTTCCCGATGTCCCGACCTGGCGCGACTTTGGCATCCACTTGGCATCCACCACCGGACGCGAGCAGCTCACCACTGCGCCCATCGCGTCGGCCAGTTCCTGTGCGATCGCCACATTGTCCTGCTCCTGGATTCCTCTCCCGACGGAGACCAGGATGGGTTGCTTGCTGATGTCCACATCGCCCGCCTCCGCCGCCAGCCGTCCGAGATAGCGCCGCTTCGCGGCCAGCGCGCCGATTGCGGATGACTTCTCGACCACCGGGGCCGCGGTGGCGGCGCTCTCCAGCGGCTTGAACGCGCCCGGCCGCACACTGATCACCGCTCCCGCGGAAATGTCGCAGCGCACATGTGCGCTAACCTGCCCGCTGAATTCCTGGCGGACCAGGTTGAGATGAGTCCCGTCCACTGCCTCAATCTGCAACACGTCGGGGACAAACGCTGCGTTCAACTTCACGGAAAGTCCCGGTGACAAATCGAGCCCGAAGTGATCGTGCGGGACCAGCAGGATGCTGCCGCGCGGCAAGACCTTCACCAGCGCCTGCCGCACCAGCTCGGCGTTCGGGTAGGCAAGGGCCTCGTGCGCCATCTTCCATATCTCGCCATAAGAACCCGGGAGGGCTTGGCAGACGGCATCCAGGTCCGCGCCCCAACCGGTGACAATCGCCGTGGGCAGCGTCGAGGGATCGATCTTTCTTGCGGCCGCCGCCAGCTCAGCCGCGGAATCGTCGGCCGCTCCGGCCTTGTGCTCGATGTACGCGAAAATCCTCATCGCAACCCTCCCTTGGCTTTCATCAGCTCAATCACTTTGTCGGCCATCTCTTCGCCGCTGCCTTCGAGCATCTCGGCGCCTTTGCCGAGCACCGGCATGAAGTAGTCCGTGCGTTTGACTTTCGCCGCCGCCGCTCCTGCCGCTGTTGGCGCAAGGCCCAGGCCCGCCGCGCCCAGCGTCGGAATGGGAATGGACGCAACCTGGCGGATGCCGCGCATGCCGACGTAGCGCGGCTCGTTAATGCCGGTCTGAATCGAGAGCACGCATGGCAGATCGATCTCGTTGATCTCCTTGTCCCCGCCCTCCACCTCGCGTGTCACCTTCAGCTTCGTGCCATCGAGCTCTTCGATCGAATTCACCAGGGACGCAAACGGATAGTCCAGCATCGCCGCCAGCATGCCGCCCACCTGAGCGCACCCGTCCGCCGCCTGCACACCGGTGAGGATCAGGTCGTAATGACCGTTCTGCACGAAGGCTTTCAGGATTGTGGCGATGCCCGCGCCGTCGGACCCGGTGAACGCATCGTCGGAGAGGAGCACGCCGCGCTTGACTCCCATCGCCATCTCTCGGCGCAGCACTTCCTCATCGTCCTCGCCGCCCACGGTAACCACGGTGACGTCTCCTCCGACCCGGCCCACGATCTGCAGCGCCTCTTCCACGGCGTAGTTGTCCCACTCGTTGACCGAGTACACCAGGTCGTCGCGCTCAATGTCGTTGCCTGCGCTGTTGATCTCGATTTCGTTCTCCGAAGTGTCCGGCACGCGTTTTGCGCACACTAGAATTTCCACGTCAAAACCTCCACGCCTTGTTTTGGTCCCTGATCCTTCTTCACAATGCCGGCGCGCCTTCGCGCGCCAGGTGCTTGTCGGCCAGCTCCGCCAGGTCAATGGCGGTCATCTTTCCTTCCAGGCCCGCAACCTTGATCGCATCTTCCATATTGGCCATGCAGAACGGGCACGCAGTCACGATCACGTTTGCCCCCGCCTCGGCCGCCATCTTCACCCGCAACACGCCCATCCTTTGTTCTTCCTTCGGCTCGTAAAACAGCATCAGCCCGCCGCCGCCGCAGCAGAACGAACGGTCGCGCGAACGGCGCATTTCGACTCGCTGGAGACCCGGGATCGCGTCCAGCACGGCTCGCGGCTCGTCGTAAATCTGGTTGTGCCGGCCCAGGTAGCAGGCGTCGTGATAGGTGTAAACGTTTCCGTTTTCTGCGGGTGTGAAGTTGATGTTGCCGGACTTTACTTCGCGGGCGATCACCTGGCTGATGTGTTCCACCGGCGGCACATCCCGGTAATCGTGCTTCAACGCGTTGTAGGCGTGCGGGTCGGAGGTAACGATCCGTTGCACGCCCGATGCTTTGATCGCCTCCACGTTGTGGTCCCGCAAGGCCATGAACAGCGTCTCTTCGCCAAACCGCCGCACCTCATGGCCGCTGTCCTTTTCCGCTGCGCCCAGGATCCCGAAGTTCGTCCCTGTGTGGCTGAGAATCCTCGCCGTGGCGCGCGCGATCGCCTGCATGCGGTCGTCATACGAGCTCATGCTGTCCACGAAGTACAAAGTGTCCGCGCCGTTGGCCCCGTCCAGGATCTTGACCGCGCAGGCCGGCTGCAACTCTTTCGCTTTCGTCCAGTCTGCTTTCTTCTTTTCCAGCTTTCCGTACGGGTTGCCACGGCTCTCGAGAGCTTTCAGCGGCTTCTGCAGAGTCTGCGGGACCTTGCCGTCGTCAATCATGCCGCGGCGCAAATCGACGATCTTGTCGACGTACTCCACCAACAGCGGGCATTCCTGCTCGCAAGCGCCGCAGGTCGTGCAGGACCAGATTTCGTCTTCGGAGTAAATCCCGCCGATCAGGGGCGTGCCGTTGCCGGACCGTCCGAGTACCGGGTAGTGTCGGAAGCTGTAATCTCTCGCCTTGATGGTCAGGAATCTTGGCGACAAGGGCCTGCCCACCGCGTTCGCCGGACATTGGTCCGCGCACCGGCCGCAATCGGCACAGGAATAGAAATCCAGCATGTGCTTCCAGGTGAAATCGGTGAATGTCTTCACCCCGAAGGATTTCACTTGGTTCAGTTGCTCATCGCTCACACCCCACCGCACCGGCTTGAGGATCTCCCGGTCTAACTTCGCGAAATAGATCGTGAACAGCGACGTTTCCACGTGGAACTGGATCCCAAAAGGCCGGTAGCACAGCAAAAAGAAGAAGGTCACTTCGTGCAGAAAGTAAGCGCCGAGGTGAAGGTGCTGCAGAGTGGACAGCGAACTGGCGAGAAAAACACTCTTCAACAGCCACGGCAGGGAAAAGGCCGCCAGGAATTCAATGGGTTGACCTTGTCGCGTCTGCGCGGCTGCCTTGGCCGCGTCAAAGATGCTGTCGGCCAGCATCAAGGTCGCAATCAGCGTCAGGAGGAAGATCGCGTCGGCGGCATGACCCTTGCCGTACTTTGCCGGCACCGCGTACCGCGCCGGTTTAAATGCCGCCCGGCGGATGATGAGAACGGCCATGCAGACGAACACCAGAGTGGTGGCATAGTCCCGGATAACGTCGTAGACGTGACCGGCGCTCCCCGAGAAGCCCGGCATGACGAAGCCGTCGTCCACTCCGAGAACCAGGAGAGTGAATGCCCGCGCCGCCAGGATGATGAAGCCGGCAAAAACAAGGATGTGGAGGATTCCCGCCGTCGGGAAGCGAGGGTGCTTCCACTGCCCCAACCAAAACTGAAGGACCCTGCCCAGGCGCAACCACGGGCGATCAAAACGAAAATCGCGTTCGCCCCGTACCAGTGGCGCCAGCCGCCTGGCCACGATGCAGGAAAAGCACGCCAGGCCCAGCAGGTGAAGCGCGAGGTACAGTATCTTCCCCTGGATCAACCAGTAGGTCGCGTGCGCGGGTGATTGCATGTCCATGGGGCGGCGGTTTCACGCTCGAAAGGCAGCAACTGTCGGTGCTAATGATGACCTCGCTCGGTAACTGCCACTCGCAGCCGGTATCGATCTTCTGGCGTGGGCATTATGGTTTTCACCCCTTCTGTCTGCTGTGAGGCCCATCACACAACGCGGTACTTGCAGCCAATTTTCCCGAATCAGGAGCGTTTCAATTCAAGTTTGGAACCATGCAAAAACGGGATGCCGGTTTCCCACTTTGCGCCATCACCCGCCCCTCGTCACCCGATTTGGTGCTACGTGTCACTGAAGATTTTTCCGCGAGGTGAAAACATCAGTCGCGATTTGCCTTGCCGTCGATCGATGCCTAGACCTTCAACCGCAGAAAAGAGGACGACGATGACCCATACATCTGGAAGTCCTTTTGACAGCATCGAGAGCGCGCACGATTTCATCAGCTTGTTCTCCGATTCCGTCGCCGACGCCAAGCGAGAAATTGAATCCGACCTTCAGCGCGAGTTGACCTCGAACGCTCCGCGCCGCTTGGATGCCTTGCGACTGGCCGCGTATAACCTGGAGAGGTTGGAGCTGCATTTGAACAAGAGCCGGCGGATCCTCAACGATCTCCGTTCTCTTCGCCGGCTTCTGTTCGAGGAACGGGCTGTCGCCCGGCCGCCGGCCAGGCTGAAACCAGTGCAAGAAGCGGCGCCTGAAGCCCAGGTGCACACACTCGGTTTGCCTCTTCCGCCGTCGCCGACTCGGTCTCCGGCTACCCAGCCACGGGCGAGGCGGCCGGCGCCGACACTCATGGCCGCGGACTGAACGGCAGACCTGGGGCCGCGGCAGAGCTTCGTATGTGAATGGGGGCAGCAATGACCTTGCGCCAGTGGTCGAGTTCCAATCTTCACTACGGCCGGAAGCTTCTGGACTCAGGGCTGGAGGGAGCGCGTTCCGGTGAGCAAGCATTCCTTGGCGGAGCGCGCCTCAGCCCCTTCTTGAATCGATCAGCGCGGATTGCTTTGGCGCCCGCGGCACTCGGCGCGTTCCTCGGTTTCTTCGGAAGTCATCCTGGCAGCCGGCACAGGTCCGCCGCGCGCGCCTTCACCTCCGGCGTTCTTGGTTGCGTGGTTGGGTTCGGCGCGGGCGTCGCCTGGGAAAGCCGTCGTCTGGGCGCCAGCATCGCTTCCGGTGCTATGAGAAACATCGGCAGAGTTCGCGACGAGCACTGGCTCGATCGGCATCCCATCGACTACGCCTAGCGAGCCCAAATCACAACGCCGTCGGCATCAGCACTGCCGCCCGTAAGAGCGTAGGGGGGGCCGGGCGTGCGGTCGCCAGCTTCTACCGGCCTGCTGCCATTGCCTCCGACATCGGCCGCTTCAGCACCGCCGCCGCGACCAGTCCTGCGACGAGAAAGCCCACGATTTCGATGGTCATGTACGCGACCGTGTAGCTGCCCGGGAAACCGTACCAGTTCCAGTAGGGAATGTTGGTCGGGATTGCGGCCGCCAGCCCGACGACGAACACGAATCCGACGCGCGCGGCATAGCTTGCCAGGCGCGTCCGCGACAGCAGCCATGCCGCCAGCAGCGCCTCGACCACCTCGGTGACGAACTCGGTCACCAGTTGGCGCGGCTCCATCGCCTTGCCGCCCGGCGGATGATAAATGAGCAGCCCCTGCGGATTGCTCGCCAGCTTTTTTTCATACTGCGGCATGGCAGCGTTCACGTCTTTCATGCTCGGACTCGGCCCCAGCCCCATGCCGGGAAACATGTACATGCCCGAGCGTCCCCCCATGGAGGTCTGCATGGCGGATAAGACCGCCTGTTCGTTGGGAATTTCGCCGATGCCGGTCATGCCGAGCGGCAGAACCATGTGCGCAATGGACGACCAGGCAAACATTGCAATGCCCCCCAGGATTCCCGCCAGCAGAATGCGCTGTGCCATAAAACCTCCGATTGTGGCGCGCATTCTAGCTGCTTTTTGCCGCCTGCGCATGGCCCAACCGTGGCAGGGACGAAACGTGCGATGCGACATTTTGTCCCGGAACCAATTGTCACCGGCTCACGTATTTACAGATCAAACGTCTGTTTGTGAGTGGGGGTGAGGCGTGCTCAGGAAACTCGCATATCTGCTGTCTGGATTTCTTGTCGTGCTCGCGTTGCATTACGCCGCTGATTCCATGCAGGCACAAATGGCGGTGAAGACCCCGCTCAGTCCGCGATACACCGCGGACGGAAAAATGGAGTTTCCCGCCGGTTACCGCGAGTGGATCTTCCTGAGTTCGGGCATTGACATGAGCTATAACCCGCGCGCGATGGCGATGAACCACTCCATGTTCGACAACGTCTTTGTCAATCCCGAGGCTTACAAGGCGTTCCTCGAAACCGGCACGTGGCCCGATAAAACCATCCTGGTGCTGGAAGTCCGCGGCGCCGAATCCAAGGGCTCCATCAACCATGCCGGAAAATTCCAAAACGCCGAATTCATGGGGGTGGAAGTTCATATAAAGGATGAGGCGAAATTTCCCGGAAAGTGGGCCTTCTTTGGCTTTGACGACGAAAAGCCGGGGAAGATGATCCCCACTTCCGCCGACTGCTACTCCTGCCACCAGCAACACGCCGCCGTTGACACGACCTTCGTGCAGTTCTATCCAACGCTGCTGCAGGTTGCGAAGAAGAAGAACACGCTCAGCCCTGCGTATGTGAAGGAAACGGCGAGCGTAGAGCCAGCCCGCTGACCACGCACCGCCAAAGTGGCGGAGAAGTTCGACTACGAGATCGAATTGGTGATCGTCATGGGTAAGACGGCGCACAACGTGAGCGAGGCGGATGCGCTCTCCTATGTCGCCGGTTACGCCACGGGCAACGATTTCACGGCGCGCGACCTGCAATACGAGCGTGGCGGACAGTGGCTGATCGGCAAGACGCCCGACGGCTTCGCGCCCGTGGGACCGTACATGGTGACGGCCGACCAGATTGATCCGCAGAATCTGAAGCTGGGGTGCCGGGTCAACGGCGAGACGCGGCAGTCGTGGAACACCAACGACATGATCTTCCCGTGCAAGCAGTTGATCGCCTACATCTCGAAGCACATGACGCTGAAGCCTGGCGACATTATTTATACCGGCACTCCCCACGGCGTGATCAACGGCATGCCCAAGGACAAGCAGGTATGGCTGAAGCCGGGAGACAAGATTGCGTGCAGCCTGGAAAAGTTGGGTGAGTTGAAATTCGAGCTGGCGCAAACAAGACTAACCGCGGATTGACGCGGATTGACGCGGATCGGAAATTGATCAGCGAAAATCCGTGTGAATCCGCGGTTGCGTTTCCCCCGTTTATTTCTTTACGAAAATCGACTTCGGAACCATGCAGTGGACGCCCTTGCGGATGTCCACCATCTGGGTGATGTCGCAGTCCACGGCGATCGACGTGAGTGCGTACGCCTCGTAGCGGTCCATGGGCACCATCTTCTGCGTGGAGAGCCAGTCGATGGTGTTGCGCACCGCGATCTTGGTGGCTTCGGTGAGGTCTTCGTCGAAGCCGAGGAAGATCCAGTGCGTCGGCGTCTCCGCCCACGGCCAATCGGTCTTCATGCCCTTGTGCACGATGGGCTGGATCTCGATCTCCTTGTAGGCGCACTCAATCGCTTCCAGGTTCATCTCGCCGTTGCCTTGGCGGCAGTGCGAGTCCCCGGTCCAGATCAGTGCGCCCTTCACGAACACCGGCAGATACAAGGTCGAGCCTGCCTGCAGTTCGTTCAGGTCCATGTTCGATCCGTTCTTCCACGGACGCAGCGTGCTGGTGCGTCCCTTGGCATCCTTGATCGGCGGACCGGCCTTTTCCTTGGGCTCGGCCGGATCAGGCGCCACGGCAATGATCCCGGGAAACGGCTTGAGGTCGACCATGATGCCCGGCTTGAATTCGGTTTGCATCTTCTTCAGGTCGAACTGGTAGTAGCGAACGAAGCCTTCGGGAAATTCCTTGGGCAGCAAACCCGTGGGGAACTCTTTGCCGGGAAGATTGAAGTTCTGCCCGTATTCCTTGGGAACGATTTTGAGGAACCGGATCTCGAGCGTATCGCCGGGTTCGGCGCCCTCGACGTAAATCGGTCCGGTGATGGAGTGTGGGCCCCCGCCGGGATTGGCTTTGCGCAAACGCCCCAGTTCGTCCATCTGCGGGCCGGCGATGGTGTGATCGGTCGGCGCCGGCTTGATGGCGTCGAGCGCGTGGTACCAGGTCTCGATCGAGACGGTATCGCCGGAATTGATCGTGAGCCGCGGCTTCTCATTGACGTCGAACCAGCCCCACTGCACGTTCTCCTTGGTCGCGGGCAAGGTGTAGTGCTTTCCCGCTGGCATGGAGCTCTTCTTCGTCGTTTTCGTTTTCGAAGTCTGCTGCGCGCCGGAACAGAGGCTGGCAGCGACCATCAGAGCAAGCGCGGATGTACTGGCAGCGCCCCACTTCATGTGTCGCCTCCTGAATGGGAAATCAAGGAAAATGTTGTGCCGAGTCGCCCCGTGAAATTTGGTTGCGAACTGTATTCCGCTTTGATCTCAGGGGCAACATCGCGGACGCAAAAATATCTCGTGGTGCGAGGCACGGGACCACAAGAAAAATCTATTACCTGCATTCGTTTCGTTCGCCCGCGGAGCCAGCGTTCACGACGCGTTGTGGAGCAGGCCACCCATTCGGTTCGCGCGCGCCAAGAGCGAAATCGGAAAGACTGATTCCGAAAATAGGTTTCTTGCATTGCACGAGCAAAAGCGCATGGGGCGGATGCAACCAGAGCCGCGAGGACATTGGTGTTTAATGAGGCACACCGTGGGAAGCGGCCAGTAGTGCGGGAATCGGCAGGCTGTGGAAAACTCGCAAACGCCATACCGGACATATCTTGCTCATAAGAAAGGAAATAAAAAGTTTTCCAAGCTGTTGACATGCGTGTCCACAAGCGGCGTAGAATTGGTCCGGTCATCGGACCAATTCCCGGAACGGGAATTCCGCCCTATGGAAGTCATGAGCCCGGCCGTCAAACCCGAGTTCGAAGCAGTCCGGCGCAACCGGATCTATGAAGAGATCGCCCGGCAAATCGAAAAGATGATCACGGAGAAGATGAAGACGGGTGACCGGCTTCCGCCGGAGCGGCAATTGGCCGACATGTTCGGCGTGAGCCGCAGTTCGATCCGTGACGCGATCCGCACACTGGAAATGTCGGGCCTGGTGGAAGCGCGGCAGGGGTTGGGCACCGTGGTGCGCGAACACGCCGCCGATGCCGTGGTCAATCCACTCACGCAAGTGCTCGTGCAAAAACGCAAGCTGGTGGGTGAACTGCTCGAGGTGCGCAAGATGATCGAGCCACCGTTGGCGGCACGGGCGGCGGTGCACGCCACCTCGGACGAAGTCGCGGAGATGGACAACATCCTGCGGCGCCAGGAAGAGAAGATGCGGGGCGGCGAACTTGCGATTGAAGAGGACAACGATTTTCACTACGCGATTGCGCTGGCAGCCGACAACAGCGTGGTGCTGAAGGTGCTGGACGTACTGATGGACTTATTGCGCGAAACGCGCGAGCGGTCATTGCAGGTGGAAGGAAGGCCGGAGCGTTCCATGGCCGGCCACCGGGACATCCTGGACGCGATCAAGCGCCAGGATCCGATCGGCGCGGAAACTGCCATGTGCCGGCACATCGAGTCAGTGGAGAAGATCGTACTCACGAAGTTTTGACAGAGCGGAGGACGTGATGGGCAGGTTGTTCGCGGTCGAGATCGTTTATCGAGGCATATTCCAGAAGAAACTGGCCAACAACATCAGCCGTGCCATCGTGCTGGCGGCGCACCTGGACGGGAAGCCGGGGATCAGCTTCGGC
Source organism: Terriglobia bacterium (assembly GCA_020072845.1). Taxonomy (NCBI): domain Bacteria; kingdom Pseudomonadati; phylum Acidobacteriota; class Terriglobia; species Terriglobia bacterium. The sequence continues at coordinate 145,437 of JAIQGF010000007.1, read as the reverse complement.
CGCTACGGCGACAGCCCGGAGCGCAACGGCATTCCGGCCAAGAACTTCGCCATCGTTGCCACCGACGAGCAGACGCTCCAGGAAGGCATGGCGAAATACGAACCCAAGGAAGTGGACGTCACCATCTGCGTGGATGACACGCTGTGCAAGGGTGTCGAGTCCTGGGCATGGTATGGACTCCAGCCGATCAACAAGCTGACCAAGCCCGGCGGGACGCTGATCATCACCTCCATGGAGCCGCCGGAGACTCTGATCGGCATGGCCCACAGCAAGGACACGCCGTACAACCTGGCGATCGTGAAGGGCACCAGGAGTTTTTCCGGACTGTGGGTGTTCAAAGACGACCACAGCGATGTGCGCATCATGGGCGCGATCGCCAAGGTGCTGCCGGAAATCTTCAGCCTGGACGCGATCAAGCAGACGATTCAAAGCGAGTGGAAAGACCCGCTGAAGGTGACGTCGGCGGAGAAGTCGTACAACCGGGTCACCAAGGTAGCGGTGAAACCGGGGCAGGGCAATCCGGAGACGCCCTACAAGTTCGACCTGCCGAAGTGGCATGAAATGGGCGAGGGTGTCGCGATCCCGTGCATTACGGCGGGCAAGCAGATGGAGGACCCGACCACGCACGTGATGGGCGGCATCCGTCCGGACCGAAACCCGACGTTCAAGAAGTTCTCCACGCGCACCATGCGGCCGGTGGTGAATTTCGAGACCTGCATCAAGTGCACGCTGTGCTGGCTACAGTGCCCGGACACCTGCTTCGACGTGACGCCGGAAGGCCTGTACGACGCCAACATGGAAGCTTGCTGCGGTTGCGGCGTTTGCGAAGCGGTTTGCCCGGTGGACAAGTGCGTGACCATGGTGGCCGAAACCGAGTTCAAGGACAACGGCAGCCAGTGGGAAATGTGGCGCAAGGATTCGACCGGCTACTTGAAGTGGCTGAACGAAAAGATCGAACACCGGCCGGAGCGGTCGCATGGCTTCCGCTATCTCGGCCAGTACCAGGAACAGGTCGGCGAGATGCTGCAAATCGCCCAAGAAAGCTAAGACGCGAGGAGAAGAGAAGTCATGGCGACAATAGCCCCTGCGATAGACGAAAAGAAGAGTGTAGAAAAGACAGCGCTCATCACCGGAGCCGAAGCGATTGCGGTCGCTTGTCAGCTCGCCGACGTGGATGTGATCACGGCGTATCCCATCCGCCCCTACGACACGGTGATGCAGTACATCTCGAAGCTGGTGTCGAACGGCGAGATGGACTGCGAATACATCGTGGCCGAAGGCGAACACTCGCAGTTTGAAATCGTGAAGCACGCCTCCGCGGTGGGGGCGCGTGTCTTCTGCGGCTCCAGCGGTGTGGGCTGGATGTACGCGATGGAAGCGCTGACGGTGACGCCGGCACTGCGTCTTCCCATGGTGTGCATGGTCGGCAACCGGGCGCTCGACGACCCGGGCGCCTTCGGCACGGAACACAACGACGCGCTGACGGTCCGCGACCTGGGCTGGATGCTGAACTGGGTGGACAGCGGCCAGGAGGCCCTGGACACCACCCTGATCGCGTATCGCGTGGCCGAGGACCGGCGCATCTTCCTGCCCTGCGCCATCAGTTGCGACGGCGCCTTCCTGACGCACTCGCAATCGCTGGTCAAGGTCCCCTCACAGCAGAAGGTCAACGAATTCCTGCCCAGGTATAACCGCGCCGATCTCCTGCTGCATCCCGACAACCCGATTACGGTCGCCCCGCAAGCGAACGAAGACTGGGTGATGGAGATCCGGCGCCAGGGCTACGCCGCGATGGAGAGAACATTCGGCGTCATCAAGGAAGCGTACGCCGACTTCGAGCGCATCTTCGGACGGTCGTATGGCAACCCGTTCTTCGACGAATACGAGACCGACGATGCCGACGTGGTGCTGATGGGCATGGGCACGCTGTCCACGCCGGTGAAGGTCGCGATCCGCCAGATGCGCAAGGCCGGGAAGAAGGTCGGGTTCGTGCGTATGCGCTGGTTCCGTCCGTTCGATGCCGACGGCGTGGCCAAGTGCCTGTCCCGGTTCAAGGCGGTGGGCGTGATCGACCGCGATTACTCGTTCGGTTCGCCGCATCTCGGCGGGGTGCTGGCCGGCGAGGTGCGCAACGCGCTGTATCCGGGAGCAGGCAAGAAGCCGCCCGTGCTGGACTTCATCTGCGGCCTGGGCGGGCGCGAGGTGACCATCCCGGACGTGGAGAGAATCACGGATTCCGTCTACAAGGCCGCGGAAGGCAAGGCGCAGCCGTTGACGCAATGGATTGGGTTGCGCGAGTAGCCCACGGGCGAAGGCGCGTTCCCTACAAGATCAGACGAAAGGGTGAGGAGTTATGGCGACAATCATACAGATTGATCCAACGCAACATTTGGATCCGTTCAAGTCAGTCAAGAAAATCCCGACGCACGAGTTTTTCACCTCGGGGCACCGCACCTGCCAGGGGTGCGAGTCGGCGCTGGTCATGAAGATGATGGTGAAGGCAGCGGGCCCGCGCACCATCGTGCTGGGCAGCACGGGCTGCATGTACGTGGCGAACACCACCTACTACAGCACGTCGTGGGTGGTGCCGTGGATGCACACCCAACTGGGAAGCAGCGGCTCGGCGGCGCTGGGAGCGGCGGCCGGACTGAAGGCCCAGATGCGCAAGGGCAAGATGAAGAAGGAGCCGATCAACGTCATTGCGTTCTGCGGCGACGGCGGCGGCGCCGACATGGGCCTGGGCGCGATCTCGGCGACCATGACCCATCCCGACTACAACCTCCTCATCCTGCTGTACGACAATGAGTCGTATGCCAACACCGACATCCAGCTATCCGGCAGCACGCCCTGGGGCGCGAACACCACCTTCAGCACGCCCGGAACGGTGAAGCGCATCATGCACCACCGCTGGAAAAAGAACATGGCGGGCCTGATGGCGGTGGGACATCCGACCTGCCGGTACGTCGCTACCATTTGCATGTCCTATGGCTTACATGGTATGAACAGCATTCGCAAAGCGCTGACGATCGGCGGGCCGACCTTTATTCACTCGCTGGATCCGTGTCCCAAGGGATGGGATTACGATCCGATCCAGTCGCACGAGCTGGGTGAACTGGCCGTCCAGACCGGCATTTGGCCGCTTTACGAAGTTGAGGATGGCAAGCTGCGGCTCACGGGGAGAACGCAGCAGATCGCCGACAAGAAGATACCGCGCAAGCCGGTTCGCGATTACCTGCTGCGGCAGGGTCGGTTCGCGCACTTCACCAACGACGATCTGGATTATTTCCAGAGCAAGATCGATGAAATGTGGACCAAATGGCTGATCCCGGGCGTGATTCCGTTCGAAAAAGATTTGGCAGCCGATAACCCGCCGGCGTAAGCCGGCGGGTGTAACCCGGGACAGTTGGCACCTCCGATTGGAAGCAAAAGGAAGTGCTGATCAAGGCCAAAGTCCGCAGCTCGGCGGTGGACATGACGCCCTGGCAGATGGTGAGCACCGGATCGTTCTGGGTGGTCTACCTGATGATGACCATGGTCGCCTTCGGCGGGCTGGTCGTGACCGCGCAGCTGAACCCGATGGCGGCGTCTTATAAGGTGGACAAGGTCGTCGTGTTCGGCGGCATGACGGCGCTGGTGCTGGCCATCGAGGTCGACCGACTCCTCAATGGCGTGACCCGCCCCTTCTGGGGCTGGGTGTCGGACCACATTGGCCGTGAGAACACCATGTTCATCGCCTTCATGGCGGAGGCGGCAGCGGTGTTCGCGCTCCTGCAACTGATCCACAAGCCCTTGTGGTTCATCGTGCTGTCCGGGTTGTGCTTTTTCGCCTGGGGCGAGATCTTCTCGCTCTTCCCGGCGATAACCGGGGACCTGTTCGGAAAGACGTGGGCAACGACAAACTATGGCATTGTTTATACCGCCAAAGGGACGGCGTCGTTGTTCGCCGGTTTCGGCGCAGCGTGGTTGTTTGAAAAGACTGGAGCTTGGAGCCGGGTCTTCTGGGTGATGATCGCCTGTGACGTGATCGCAGCGTTTCTGGCACTCCTGTGGCTGAAGCCGGTGGCGGCTAGGACAATTGCGAAGGCTGACGCCATGGCAACCTCGACTACGCCGCAAGTTGTCTCAGGCAAACGTTCGGTTGGAGTAGCATAGGCGGCTGGCGCGGAGGTGGGCCGCGCCAACCTCCACTGATTCCCCGCCCGACTAAGTTCAACAGGAGGAGGCAATATGGCGGCAAATCCGGTAGTTCCCTCTGCCCAGATCAATCTGGAAACGCAGAAAACTCCGACGGAAAACATCATTCGCTGCAGCGGCAAGATCACATCGGCAACAACCGATCAACTGCAAGCTGCCGTTCGCGGGCTGATCCCGGAAAAGAAACGCATCGTGCTCGATCTGACGAGCACCAACTATGTGGACAGCTCCGGCCTGGGTTCTCTGGTGGGCTTGTACGTCTCCTGCAAGCATGGCGGGGCGCCGCTCAACCTCGTCAACCTGACCCCGCGGTTAAAAGACCTGTTCACCATGACGAACCTGGCGCCGATCTTTGAGGGCCACGACGACATGTTGGGGCATACGCCCGACTAGCGAGGGTGCGCGGTGGCGGTGACCTGCGGTGCCCCGAGGCGGCGATGTGAAGGGGAGACAGCAAACCGGTGGGGGAGTGTGTAACTACTTATGTACCCCAGTTATTGTTAAAAGTTCGTTAATCACTTGCATTTACGCGGTTTGTTTCCTATATTGCTGCGGAAATTCAAGCGGGACGATCCAGCATCACCTGCGGAGTTGACTGAGAGGCGGGCTTTTTCATTTGCGATTTGTGATGTATCGAATTCCATCGGCGGACAGCCCCGATCCCATTTTTCATACATTGCTGTGATTTTCAAAATCGGAGTCAGTATCGGGGGCCAGGGAACTGGCGTAAGTAGTTGATTCTTCTACCAGGTTTGTTTGGCTTGGAACGTGCACAGTTGGGAGCTAAGTATAGGGCTGTTCGGTCGGGCTTAATCCGTTGTTTCCGCAGGTTGGCGTGGATTCCTTGTATCTTTGTATCTTTCTGGCAAACCGACGGAGAGAAGCAAAGGCTAAGTCTGGCGTGAAAATCGGCATCACCACATTTTTTCCAACAACCGAGGCGGTGACTCAGCACTTGTTCAGCAGTCGCAGGCGACAGCGGTGAGCCAAGAGCTCGAAGCCGCCATCGGTGAGTCTGGGCCCAGCAGCACCGACGTAGAGGGGGAGAGAGACGATGAGATCTTGGCTGGCAAGTATTCTTCTGTTAATGGTTTCTGCCCCATTGTTGGCGCAAACGGCGGCAAAGCCAAAGACAACGACAACCACCACAACCACCACCACGACCACCGCGACCACCGCAAAACCTAAAGCTAAGAAGAAGCCGGCTGCCACGGCGAAGAAGCCGATGGCAAAGCCGACGAAAGAGACGGAGATGCAGACGCTGCGCGACGCGGTGAGCGCGCAGCAACAGCAGATCCAGATGCTGCGCGACGAACTTGCTCGCCGCGATGCGGCCGTACAGCAAGTTCAGCAGCAGGTGAACTCGCTGCAATCGGCGGCGCAACAGGCGCAGAGCACCGCGCAGGCGGCGCAAAGCAGCAGCAAGCAAAACGAGGACGCGCTGGCAGCCCTGAGGACGAATGTCACCACGGTCGAAAAAACGACCACGACGGCGGTCCAAGGGATGGAGAAGCGCGTCAAGGGTCTTGAGGAGCCGGTCTCGCTCCGCTACAAAGGCGTCAAACTTACACCGGGCGGCTTCGTCGCGTTGTATGGGCTCTGGCGCAACCAAAACACCGGTTCCGACGCCACTAGCAATCTCGGCACCTTCCCGTTCACAAACACCGGGTCCAATGCGCATCTTTCCGAGTTTCGCATAACCCCGCGCCATACCAACCTGAGCCTCAGGGCGGATGGCGAAACCAAAGGGCTGAAAACAATTGCCTACTTCGAGATCGACTTCGAGGGCGCGGGCGTAGGCGCCAATGAAGTCATCAGCAGCAGCTTCAATCCGCGTGTCCGAGAGGCCTGGGTCAATGTCGAAAAGAAAGATGGCCTTGCCTTCCTCGCAGGCCAGACTTGGAGCCTGTTGACGCCGAATATAAAGGGCATCGCTCCGGCCAATGAGAAACGTCCCGCCACCGTCGACGCTTCCTACCTCGTTGGTTATCACTATGCCCGCCTCGGCTCGTTCCGCGTTACCAAGAACTTCAACAACAAGGCATGGGCCGCATTTGCGGTTGAGAATCCGGAACAGAAGTACGTTACGGTGGGGGCACCCGCCAACGCCGTTACGGCCGGCGTCCAGGGATCCGGCTTCTCCGCCGCAGTGACGACCGACGCCGCTCCTGACTTCGTGGGCAAGATCGCCTTCGAGCCCAGCTTCGCCCACATTGAACTCGGCGGCATCGTACGCTTCTTCCGCGACCGCGTGGTCACGGATGCTGCTGCCAGGTCAGGCGGTTCGAACAACGTGGCCGCGACTGGCGCCGGCACTTTCAACGCCACATTCCACGTGGTTCCCAAGAAGGTGGATGTCCTTATCAACACCTTGGCGGGCAAAGGGGTCGGGCGCTATGGTCCTGCCGGAGGCCCGGACGTGATCGTCAAAGCCAACGGAGGTCTGCAAGGGGTTCTGGGGGGGATCGGCATGTTCGGAATCGAAGGTCACCCCACCCCGCTCACCGATGTCTACCTGTATACCGGAGCTGAGTACTACGACCGAACAGAGTTCGGAGCTGGCGGAAGTGGCGGCTACGGCTATCGCACGCAAAGCCAGGTCGGGTGCTACACCGAGGGTGGCACGAACTGCAACGCCGACAACCGTGCTATTTTTGAGGTAACGCCCGTGATATGGCACAGCTTTTACAAGGGCCCTGCCGGCACTTTGCGCGTGGGGCTTGAATATGAGTGGATTAAACGTAGCGGATGGCGTAGCACCCCCGTGCTCAGCCCACACGGTACTCCCGAGGGCACCGAGCACGTCGCGTTCGCTGCCATTCGGTGGTTCTTCCCGTAAACCGAAACCCAACGTTGATCAACCGCAGGCGCCGGTTGCATGACCGGCGCCTGTCGCCGTTCATGGGCTCGGAAGCGTACAATCTCCACTCACGATCAAGGGGGCCTGCAACCCCAGTTCGGATCAATCTCTTGTGGAGGAGTGGTCATGCGCCCCAGAACCTCTGCTGTCCTCGTCATCATCGTATTGTTGAGTGTCGCTGTCCTGGTCGGCTGCCAGAACAAAGGTGGCGGCAACACCGTCAAGATCGGCGTGATCAGCTCATTGACCGGTAGCCAGGCTGCGTTCGGCCAGGCTCACAAAAACGGCTACGCCATCGCGCTGGAAGAGTTGAACGCCAAGGGCGGAATCAACGGCAAGAAAGTCGAGCTGGATTTTTACGACGACCAGAGCAAGCCCGACCAGGCGGTGCAGGGCGTCAACAAGCTGGTCGACCAGGACCACGTGCCCATCATCCTGGGATCGTATTCCTCCGAGAGCACGCGCGCCATCGTTCCGGTTGTGACCGCGAAGCAGGTTCCGCTCATCATTCCGACGGCGGTCGCGGACAACATCATGCAGACCGGGTCGCAGTGGATCTTCCGGCTGTGCGCGGGCTCGGGCGATTATGCCAAGTCGACGCTGGATTTTCTGAAGAACAACGGCAACCCGAAAAACCTGGCCATCGTGTATGAGAACACGAATTTCGGCCAGGCGAATTTCAAATCTATGAGCGAAGCAGCAACCGCTGACGGAATGAACCTTGTGGACACCGAGGCCTACCAGACCAGCTCGCCCGACTATAAGTCGCTGCTGCAGCGGGTGAAGTCGAAGAACCCGGAGGTCGTGTATTTCGCCTCCTACCTGCTGGACGCGACCACGCTGATGCGGCAATCCGAGCAGGGGACCTTCAACCCGAAGTACTACACCTCCGCCGGCACCGGTTTTGCGGTGGCGGATTTCCCGACGGAGAAGGGCGCCGGCAAGTACGCCAACTACACTTTCTCGGTGGCGCAGTGGCTGCCGTCGGCGAAATGGGCGGGCTCGAAAGAGTTCGATGAGAAATTTTTTCAGTTGACGAAAACGCATCCGTCGTTCCATGCGCTCGAGGCGTACATCGCGCTGATGGTCGCGGCGGAAGCCATGAAAAAGAACATGACATCGCCGGCGGCCATCCGCGATGAGGTCCGCAAGACCGATATGCCCACCACGCCGTTCGGCTCCATCAAGTTCGACGCCACAGGTCAGAACGCGCACCCGACCTTGGTGACGCAAGTCCAGGACCAGAAATACAAGGTGGTCTGGCCCCTGGATGCGGCCGAAGCCAAGCCGATTTATCCCACACCGACATGGAGCCAGCGTAAGAAGTCGGGCGAGCTGTAAACAGCGAGTTGCGGGCGGGGTAACGCGGTGGACTGGTTCTATCCTTTTTTGCAGGCGGTCCTGAACGGCTTGCTGACGGGATCGCTGTACGCGCTGATCGCGATGGGCATGGCGCTGATATTCGGCGTCATGCGCATCGTGAACTTCGCCCACGGCGCCTTCCTCATGCTCGGCATGTACGCCACCTGGGTGATCTTCGAGTACGGCCACGTCAATCCATATTTTGGCTTCCTTGCCGCCGGGATGCTGCTGTTCGCCATCGGCGCGGCGGTCTATGCGGGCTTGGTGCGGCACGTTCCGGTGCAGGCCGAGTTCATGATCATCCTGCTCACGCTGGGCGTGTCGCTGATTTGCGTCGACAGCATTCTGCTGATCTTCGGCGCTGATTATCACCAGCTCAACTTTCCGCTCCTCGGCAAGAACTTCCGGCTGGGATCGCAGATTTCGCTCAATGCGCCGTGGGTGATTTCGTTCGGGATCGCGATGCTGGCGGCAGCCGGGCTGTACATGTTCGTGATGCGCACCATGTTCGGTCGCGCGGCGCGCGCCATCGCGCAGAATCCCTATTCAGCGCCGCTGATGGGCATCAACGTCCACCGCGTGCAGGCGGTCACGTTTGGGCTGGGAGCGGCGGCGGCGGGAATTGCCGGCGGACTGTTGTTGCCGGTTTTCTATCTGTATCCGGACGTCGGCCACCTGTTCAACCTGAAGTCGTTCCTGATGGTGGTGATGGGCGGCATGGGATCGATCGAGGGCGCAGCGGCCGCGGGCCTGGTGCTGGGCGTGGTCGAGAGTCTCACCAGCCTGTACTGGGGCAATGAGTGGGCGCTGGTGGTGGACTTCGTCATCTTTATTCTTGTGCTGTCGTTCAAGCCCAGCGGCATTTTCGGGAGCCAGCGCGTATGAAGCGCCCGCAGGTGATGATCGGCGCGGCGATATTCGCGGTGGCGCTCGTCATCCCGTTGTTCCTGCACAACGACTACTTCCTCCAGGTCATCTTCCGGCTGTTTCTGTTCGCCACGCTCGGTCTGGCGTGGAATTTGGTCGGCGGATATACCGGGCAGTTGTCACTGGGCCACGCCGCGTTCTTCGGCATTGGCGCATACGGACTGGCGCTGCTGAGCCAGAAGGTGTCGCCATGGCTGGCGATTGGTGGGGGCGTGGTTCTCGCTCTGGTCGCCGCCGTGATTATCGGTAGCGTCTCCTTCCGCTTGCGCGGACCCTACTTCTGCCTGGCGACCATCGCTTTCGCTGAGGTGGTGCGGCTGATCGCCAAGAACCTGCCCGATGTTACCGGTGGTGACGTCGGCGCGGCGGTGCCGTCGCTGTTTCCGCGCAACACGATGGTGTCGTTTTATTACGCCTGCGTGGTGCTGGCCATCGCCGCGTTCGCGCTCAACTACTGGGTGGAGCGGTCGCGCTTCGGCTATTACCTGATGGCCATCCGCGAGGACGAGGACACGGCGCTGTCCGTAGGCGTGAATACCGCAAGGGTGAAACTGTGGGCACTGCTGCTCAGCGCGGCCGTGTCGGCACTGGCCGGCGCGCTCTACGCCAGCCTCTTCCTGTTCATCGTGCCCGACCAGATGTTTGGAATTGAAGTGTCGGTCGAAATCGCGATTTTGCCGATGCTGGGCGGCGCCGGGACGCTACTGGGGCCGGTGGTGGGATCGCTGGTGCTGGAGACGGCGTCGGAAGTGTTCAAGAACATCTTCAAAGAAGCGCACCTGCTGATCTACGGCATCCTGGTGGTGCTGGTGGTGCTGTTCCTGCCGGAAGGCATTGTGGGGACGTTGAGCCGGAAGCTGCGCTGGTTCAGGCCTGGGCCAGTCACGCCGTTTTCGAGTACGCCGCCGCCCGGACCGGCGGAGGAGAGCAAACGCGTGCCGCTACCGCAACCGCAGTCGGAGTGAGTTGTAAGTTCCGAGATTCTTGCCTATGGCGTTGCTGGAAATCAAGAACGTGAGCAAGCGGTTTGGCGGACTGAAGGCCGTCTCGGAGGTCTCGATGGCGGTGGAGGCCGGCGAAATCGCGTTCATCGTCGGGCCCAACGGCGCCGGCAAGACGACGCTCTTTAACCTGATCACCGGCGTGCACCAGGCCGATGCGGGGCAGATCATCTTTGACGGGCGCGACATCACGCATTCATCGCCCGACAAGGCCGCGAAGCTGGGTCTCGGCCGCACCTTCCAGCTCGTCAAACCGTTGCGCAACCTGACGGTGCTGGAGAACGCCATGTTGGGAGCGTTCCTGCATACGCCGTCGCCGCATGTGGCCGCGCAGGAGGCAGCCAAGGTGCTGCAATTTCTCGGCATGGGGAAGGTCATGCACCTGCCGGCGCGCGGCATGGGAGTGGCGATGATGAAACGGCTGGAGATTGCGCGCGCACTGGCGACCAAACCGAAGTTGATCCTGCTGGACGAAGTCGTGGCCGGCTTGCCGACGGTGGAAGCGCTGAAACTGGCGGACCTGCTGAAGCGCCTGCCGGAGTGGGGCATCGCGGCCATTGGCGGCGTCGAGCACGTGATGCAAGTGGTGATGAAGATCGCCGATCGCGTGGTGGTGCTCGACCACGGCGTCAAGATCGCGGAAGGCAAGCCGCAGGACGTGGTTCGCTGGCCGGAAGTGATCGCGGCCTACCTGGGAGTGAAGTACAAGGAATTGCTGAAATGAGCGCCAACGGAAATACTCCGCTGCTGGAGTTGACGGAGGTTGAAGCCGCGTACGGCGATTTCCAGGCGTTGTTCAACATCACTTTGACCGTGAACCGCGGCGAGATCGTGACCCTGATTGGCGCCAACGGCGCGGGAAAAACCACGACCTTGCGCGTGATCAGCGGCCTGCTGCGCGCGACCAAGGGTGCCGTCAGCTTCGAAGGGCAGAATATCGCCAAGACGCCGGCGCACGAAATCGTAGCGCGCGGCATCAGCCACGTACCCGAGGGCCGGCAACTGTTTCCCTACATGACGGTGGAAGAGCACCTCGCGCTTGGCGCCTACATCCAGCGCACGCGCCCCAGAATTCCGCTGTTGATGGAAGAGCAGTTCACGATGTTTCCGGTTCTGAAGGAGCGCCGCAAACAAATGGCGGGAACCTTGTCGGGCGGTGAGCAGCAGATGGTGGCCATCGCGCGCGGGCTGATGTCGGAACCGAAGCTGCTCCTGCTCGACGAACCCTCTCTCGGACTGGCGCCCAAGCTGGTGGAGGAGGTTTTCCAGAAAATCCGCCAAATCGGGGAAAAGGGCGTCACCGTCATGGTCGTGGAACAGAACGTCGTCGACGGCCTGAGCGTCTCCAAGCGCGGCTACGTGGTCGAAAATGGCGCGGTCATTCTGCAAGGGTCGGCGGAGGAATTGTTAAACAACGAGCAGGTCCGCGCCGCCTATCTGGGACTGTACTAACGCCTCTCCTCTGAAAAGTGGCCAAAAAGCTGCGTTACCCGCTATTGTCTGCCCGCGTCGCCGCCGGTTGAGCGGGCAGCGATGACGCGCCGCGCGTTCTCGGTCAGTTGTTTTGCCTGCGGTAAAAGCTCGAGTGCCTTGGCCACTTCGGGGTCCGCCTCCGCTCTGGCTTGCAGGCCGGCGTCGAGGCCAAATGCTTCGGTAAACAACTCGCCTTTGACGTTCGACTTCACCCAATCCAGGTTCTGCTGCAGGTCGGCCTCGGTCCACGGCACTTTATTGGCGTTGAGGAATTCCCGGAATTGCTGCAGCACCTGATCATCGACGGTGAAGCTGCGCGAGATCGGACGGCTGCTCAGGTAACGCTTGGCAAAATCGAAGAACACGTAGTGGATCTGCATCTCAGTCTGGAATGCGTTCGGCTTCGGCTCGGCGAACTTCACGTCCGGCGTGATGCCATCGCCCCCGTACACGGTACGCCCGCTATCGGTGGCTTTGGCCTCGCGCCCGGCGGTGTTGTCCTGGCTCCCCGCGCCGTAGTAGTAGTCGTAGAGTGACATGCCGGTATATTTTCGCTGGATCAGGCGGCCGCTCGGTGTGTAGTACCTCGCCGTGGTCAGCGCCAGACCTGTGTGGTCGGACAGCGGGTACACCGTTTGCACCAGCCCCTTGCCGAATGTGTTTTCACCCAGCACCAGCCCGCGGTCGTGGTCCTGGATCGCGCCCGATACGATTTCCGCCGCTGAAGCCGTGCCGCGGTTGACCAGCACGACAATCGGGTAGTTCTTGCCGGCGTTGCCGTTCTTGGCGCGATACACGATTTCCGGCGACGACCGCCCGCGCTGCGACACCACCACCGCGCCCTTGGGCAGGAACTTGTCCGCCACCGCCACCGCTTCCTTCAGCAAACCGCCCGGGTCCTGTCGCAGGTCGAGAATCAACCCATTCAGGTTCCCGAACTCCGCCAGTGCCATGTCGAGTTCGTGTTCGGTGGTTTCGATGAAGGAACTGATGTGCAGATAACCGATCCCCGGCCGCACCTGGAAATGCACATCCACGCTGTGCCGTGGAATTTCGTCGCGCGTCAGCGTGAACTCCAGCGGCTTCGGCGCGCCTTCGCGCAGGATGCTGATGTGCACCTGCGATCCCCGCGGGCCCTTCACCAGGTCGGCAACTTCGCCCGTGGTCATGTTGTCGGTGGGCTTCCCGTCCACCGCCATGATGACGTCGCCGGCGCGAATTCCTGCTTTGTACGCGGGTGCGCCAACAAACGGCGAGATCACTACGATCCTGTTGCCGCGCGGGCCGATCTCCATGCCAACGCCGAAGTAGTTGCCCCGTTGCTCTTCATTGAGCTGCGCGAACGCCTTGGGGTCGAAGAACGTCGAATGCGGGTCCAGCGCGCGCAGCATGCCCGGGATCGCCCCGTCATAGATTGCCTTGTCGGGCTTGACCGGCTCGGCGTAATTCTGTTCTACCACGTCGTACACCTGCGTGAAGTGGCGCAGGTTTTGCTGCATGTCGGCGTCCTCGTTCTGCGCCGTTTGTACACGCTGCCCGAAAACCATGCCCAGCAATCCGGACGCAATGAGAATTACGATGAGGGCCACGGAGGATCGGTTTGAATTTGGCATAGAGGTGAATTCGCCTGCGCGTAAGAACGCAGTCCTGGTGTATAAGATGCGCAACCCGCGCCCGCGACTGCCCTACCTGGGCCGGAACGGAGCTTTTTTCCGTTCCGGGGATTACCCCGGCTCCCGCCTTGTTCGGGCCGATTTCCCAACTTGAATACTCATCACCCTTGATTGTGACCCGCATCACACCGTGATTGGCTCCCACGGGCTCACACTGTGGCCAGGTTTGCCGGACCGGGTGGGGTTTTCATAGCGGTTCCCTTTCATAGGCCGATCATCCCCGCCCTCCGGCACTTGTTGTTTTTAGCCCTGGTTCCTCACTGCCGCCTTGCCTATTCGTCCCTGGTCAACGTCTTTCCGCACAACTGCCGGACGCCGCGTGACGCCTGCGCAACCGTGCTACAAACCTCGGAGATTCGTCGGGGACCCGTTCTTCAGAGTTCCCGCAGGGCGACGGCGACGCGGGCGCGGGCAGCGCGGACAGCCGGTGGCACACCGCCGACGATGCCCATCAGCAGCGCAAATACAACGCCTCCGGCGAGCAGCGCGGGCGTAACCCGAAACGCAAACGCCAGGTGCGAGAAGGTCTGCCAGTTCATGGTGCCGGTGGTGAGCCCGTTGAGCGGCAGGATCGCAAGGCAGCCGAGCACGCCGCCAATGAACGCGATGCACAGGGCTTCGAAAACAAAGGATGAGACCACGCTGCCCGCGCCGAAACCCAGGGCGCGCATGGTGGCGATTTCCCGGGTGCGCTCGGCGACCGCCGAGTACATGGTATTGAGCGCGCCAAACACCGCGCCGATCCCCATGACAATGCCCACCATGGTCCCGAGCACGAGGATGAGATTAGTGATCGCCCGCGATTGCTTATCGTAGTACTCGATCTCGCGGTCCGCCTGGACGGAGAGGCGCGGGTCGGAGGTGAGCGCGTCCTTGAAGGCCTTGAACGCGTCCGGTGAGGTGAGGCGCACAGTCAGCGAGGAGAAGTTCGCCGGAGGGCGCTTGTAAACGTCCTTCACGACATTGGCGTCGGCCCAGATCTCTGAGTCGAAGGCGCTGCCGCCGGCGTTAAACACGCCTACCACCGTCCAGCTGCCGCCGCCAAACTTCACCGTGTTTCCGAGTTCAAGTCCAGCGTACGTGCCGGCGACGTAGCGGCCGACTACCAGCTCGTTGAGGCCGGGCTCGAACATGCGCCCGGAAACAATCTTGACGTTGTCGCGGACCTGCAAGGCCTTCGGGGAGACGCCGCGCACCTGAACGTTGGCGTCGGTCCCGGTCGACTTCAGAGGAAATGCGGCGACAACTACAGTTTCCGGGCTGACCAGCGGGCCGGAGGCGCCGCGCTCCACGCCGCCCGCCTCTTCGATGATCTTGACGTGGTCCACCGAGACAGCGCTGTCCATCTCCGACGTGGCGCCCGCACGGCGCACCACGGCGTTGCGCGGCGAGCCGGAGGAAACCAGGGTGGATTTAAATCCCTTGGCTAAAGACAACATGGCGACGAACACGCCAACCGTGCCCGCAATGCCGAGTACGGCAACCACGGTGGACGTCCAGCGCACGCGCAAGCTGCGGAGGTTGTAGGTCAGAGGGATCGCCATGGTTCACACGCTCCGCAAAGCGTCCACGACCCTGAGCCGCATGGCCGAGAGTGCGGGCAGAATTCCACCGAGGATGCCGACCAGCAGCGCGAGGGCGATGCCGGCGACCGCCGCGCCGGGCGCCAAATAGAAGAAGGGCAGCATGCCCCGGGTAGGGTCGCCGTTCAGGGTAAGAAGTTTCGCGAGCAGAATGCCGATGCCGCCGCCTACCAATGCCAGCAGCAACGATTCTGCCAATATCATGCCGAGGACAAATTTGTCGGAGTATCCCACCGCCTTGAGCACCGCCAGTTCGCGGACGCGGTCGCGCACCGCAATCGCCATGGTGTTGCCGGTGACCAGCAGGAGGGTGAAGAAGACCACGCCTCCGATGCTGAGCATCAGGAACTCGATATTGCCTGCCTGCTTCACAAACGATGCGGCAAAGGCCTTCTCGGTATCCGTTTTCGTCTCCCAGGGCGAGTTGGCGAAACTTTCGTCAATCGCCTTGGCGATCCTCACTGCGTGGTCGGGATTGTCAATGCGCACCGTGTACCAGCCGACCAGCCCATGCCAGTACTGGTTTTGCCGTTCCTCCAGAAGCTTGTAGTGAAACCAGAATTGGGTGGTGTCGTCGGCCTGGCGGCTGCCATGATAAATGCCGCGAATGTTGAATTCCCATGTCCCGGGGAAAATCGTGCCTTTGATGGGTACGCGGTCGCCGACCTTCCAGTGAAAACGTTTCACCAAGTCCTCGCCCGCGATGACGCCTTCGCGGTCGGCGAGGAAGGCTTTCCATTGCTCGTCCGGCATGACGAACTCGGGGAACATGGCGCGATAGGTTTCGGTGTCAATGGCGAACTGCGGGAAGAAGTTGCGCTCGTCCTGGTAAACGCCGCCGAACCAGTTGGCGTGCGTGACGGCCTTCACCCCCGGGATCTGGAGAAGGCGCTCCTTGTAGGAGATGGGCAACGGCTGAATGAGCGAAACTTTGTTAATGATGACGAGCCGGTTGGCGCCTGCCACGTCCAACCCCTGATTGAAAGCGCCGCGCACCACTGCCAGCAGTCCAAACAGGAATAGCGCCACCGCGAAAGAGCCGATGGTTAGCGTGGTGTGGATCTTCTTCCGCGACAAGTTGGAGAAGAGGAGATGGCGGTATTTCATTTCACTGTCTCTCCCCAGTCAATTTCTCCGCCCAGACCTTTTCCTCCAGCACGCCCTTGTTAAGGTGCAGCACCACCTGGGAGCGCTCGGCCGCGGCCGGATCGTGGGTGACCAGCAGCACGGTTTTCTTGTGCTCGCTGACCAGCCGGGTGAGCAGGTCCATGATCTCGTCGGCGCTCTTGCGGTCGAGATCGCCGGTGGGCTCGTCGCAGAGGAGGAACGTGGGGTCGGCAACGATGGCGCGCGCGATGGCGACACGCTGCTCCTGGCCGCCCGATAATTGCCGCGGAAAATGATGCATGCGGTCAGCCAGCCCAACCACCTGGAGCACGGTTTCCACGTGCTGTCGCCGTTCCGCCTTGGAGAGCCTGGTCAAGAGCAGCGGCAGTTCCACGTTTTGGAACGCGGTCAGCACGGGAATGAGGTTGTACATCTGAAAGATGAAGCCGACGTGACGGGCCCGCCAGCTGGTCAGCTTGCCCGCAGACATGCGGGTGATCTCGTCACCGGCGACGGTGATGCTGCCGGCCGAAGGCAGGTCGAGCCCGCCCAGCAGGTTGAGCAGCGTCGTCTTGCCCGAGCCGCTGGGACCCATGAAGGCGACAAAATCGCCGGCGTCCACGTCGAGGTTCAGGCCCTGCAGCACGTGGATTTCCTCGCTGCCGCGCTGATATTTCTTGTCCAGCCCGCGTACCCGGACCAGGCTGGTGCCGTCGCCGCGACCGTCAACCCTGACCATGGAATCTCCTGAACGGCCAAGTGGTCGGTGGTCAGGGGCCAGTCTTTAGGTTTCGCTGACCACTGGCCACTGAGCACTGGCCACTTACTTTCTTATCCCCACCCTGCTGCCATCCTTCAGCCCCTCAGCCCCGCCGACTACAACCTGATCGCCGTCCGAAACGCCGGCCAGTACGACCTGGTCCTCACCCCGCGTGCCGCCCGCGCGGATGGCACGGTGTTCCACGCGGCCATCCTTGTAGATGAAAACCGCCTGCTGCCCGCCTTCGTCGCGTACTGCGGACTTGGGAACGACCACTTGCTTGGCCGCAGTCTGCTTGCCCGCGGGCTCGTCACTCAGAAACGCGACTTTCACTCCCATGTCGGGCAGAATGCGCGGATCGAGCTTATCAAAAGAAATGCGCACCTTCACCGTCGCCTTCTGGCGGTCGGCGGTGGGAATCACCGTGCGGACCTTACAGGGTATTTTCCAGTCGGGATAGGCGTCGAGCGTGGCGGTGACCGGCTGGCCGGGTATAACCCGGGCGATGTAGGACTCGTTGACGTCCACCTCGATCTCATTGGAGTCCATATCCACAACCGTGGCGATGCCGGTACGCGTGAAGCCACCTCCGGCGGAGATCGGCGACACCATTTCTCCGACCTGCGCGTCCTTGGAGACCACGATGCCGTTGTAGGGCGAGCGCACGGTGCAGTTGTCCAAGTCCTGCTGCGCGACCTTGATGCGGGCGTCGGCGGCGCGGATTTGCTCCTTGGCCAGCGCGATCTTGGCGCGATAGCTGTCCGCGGTGGTGCGGGCCAGATCGAGTGCCTGCGGGCTGGCGACGCCCCCCTTTTCCAGCGCTTCGGTGCGGCGTAACTCGCGGTCTGCGTTGGCCAGGTTAACCTCAAGATCGCGCAGCGCGGCGGAAGTGGCGTCGCGATCGGCGATGGCCGAATTGAGGCGCACGCGGGCGTCGGAGTCGTCCAGCAGCGCCAGCACCTGACCCTGCTGTACCCGCATGCCTTCCTCGGCGTTCATGACGGTGACACGCGCGGTGATCTTGGCGGCAACCGTGGCGCGCCGCCGCGGCGTCACGTAGCCGCTCGCATTCAAAAGCGCCACCCGGTCGTTGTCCCCGGCAGTGCGCGCGACCGCAACTTCCACCAGGGGAGTCTGGCGCTGCAGCACGATAACAAGGGCTGACACCAGGAGAACCGCACCCAGTACTGCCGCGAACCAGGGCAGGAATTTGCGCCGGCCGCCGCTGCCGCGGGCGCGGTCGTCAATCTTGAGCGGAGACAGATCCGGAAGGGTTGACCCTGGGCGCGGGGCCATACAGCACGCCTCCTCTCGCGGCGCGGTCCGACACCCGAAATTACACGGGGCGCTGCAATCTTGCAACCGCCACAGCCTGCATCGCCGGCCGATGGCAGCTTGGAAATCCCGTTCAGGGAACGCCGGCAGTGCGTCCGTCACAGACTGGCTCCGCGTTGTTTGCTAGTCTTGCGGTGGCATGAACGGCAAAGTCGTCGAAAAGCTCGCGCATGCGCTGGACCGTGCGGCGGGTGCGGTGGGCCGCGAAAATCCCGACCGCCTTCCCGAACACCTGCTGACCGGGCGGCGCGGCGAGGACGATGCCTACTTCTATCTGCGACGGCTTGGCTATGTGATGGTGGCGCGCAACTGGCGTTCGCCGCGGCATCGGGGCGAGTTGGACTTGGTGGGCTGGGATGGCGACGTGCTCTGCTTCATCGAAGTCAAGACCCGCACCACGCGCGACGTTAAGCCCGCCGAAGCGGCGGTGGACGACGAAAAACGCAGCGATCTTGGTGCAGTGGCGCGCGATTTTCGCCGCCGCCTGCCGGGCGAGCCAGCCCTGCGTTTTGACGTGCTTACGGTGTATTACGACACCGAGGATAACTCTCCGGATATCACCCTATTCAAAAATGCCTTCCCAATGCCGTAGAATCGTAGGTAGCGCATTACCGGGGGAGAGTCCTCTTTGCCTGAACTAAGAAAAGATCCGATTGTAGGCCGCTGGGTCATCATTTCCACCGACCGCGCCAAGCGTCCCACTGACTTCGCCCGGGAGCAGAACAAGCTCAAGGGCGGATTTTGCCCGTTCTGCTACGGCAACGAAAGCAAGACGCCGCCGGAGATTTTGGCCTACCGTCCGAGTCCGAACGGCGGCCCTACGCCGCCCAAGGACTCGCCGGGATGGACCGTGCGCGTGGTGCCGAACAAGTTTCCGGCGCTGGGCATCGAGGGCAACCTCAACCGCCGCGCCGAGGGAATGTTCGACCGCATGAACGGCATCGGCGCGCATGAGGTGATTATCGAGACGCCGGACCACGCGGCCAGCTTGGCCACGATGAAGGACCGGCGGGTCGAGGACTCGCTGTGGGCGTTCCGCGACCGCATCCTCGACCTCAAGCAGGACAAGCGGTTCAAGTACATCCTGATCTTCAAGAACCACGGCGAGGCGGCCGGCGCGTCTCTGGAGCACCCGCACTCGCAGTTGATCGCGCTGCCGATTCTTCCCAAGCAGGTGGTCGAAGAGCTGGAAGGCGCCAAGCAGTACTACATCTACAAGGAACGGTGCGTGTTCTGCGACGTCATCCGCCAGGAACTGGAGAACGGAATCCGCATAGTGGGCGAAAACGAGCAGTTCGTCACCATGGCCCCTTATGCGCCGCGGTTTCCGTTTGAAACCTGGATCCTGCCCAAGCGGCATGAGTCGGCGTATGAGAATTCCTCATCGGCGATGTTTGAGCACCTGGCGCGGGCGCTCAAGAGCCTGCTCGCCAAGGCGTACAACGTCCTGGACAATCCGGCGTACAACCTGGTGATCCATACCTCGCCGGTGCAGGACCCGTTTAACGAGCACTATCACTGGCACATCGAATTCATGCCCAAGTTGACCAAGACGGCGGGATTCGAGTGGGGCACGGGGTTTTATATCAATCCGACGCCACCGGAGGAAGCCGCCAAGTTCCTGCGCGAGGCCAGCGTGGAGACGCAGGCGCCCGTTCCTGGGCCGGCGGCACCGGCAACGAAATAAACTTTCCGCAAATTGAAAGACGCCCACAAATCTGACCGTGGGCGTCTTTGATTTGGCTGACGATCACGCCGCTCTCTCACCCTGATGCACGCCGTCATGCCCGCGCTTCGCCTGGGACGCAGCACGCCCGAAGCCCGCAAGAAGGGACGCGTGCAAGTCGGCGCCGATGCCGACCTTGTAATCCTCGACCCAGAAAGCTTCCGCGACCAATCCACCTTCGAAGCCTGCTGTACCCAGCATCGGCGTGCGCTATCTCTTGGTAAACGGAATCTTTGTAGCTCCCGGCCGCGCTCTCGTCGGCACCGTATAGTGCACCGCCGGCGAGGTGCTGGCCAGAAAGTTCGTGTCTCCGGCGTACACCGCCGTCAGGGAGTATCTGCCCGCCGCCAGACGTGACGTGCGCAGCGTCGCCACCCCGGAGGACAGTGTCCCCGTCCCCAGCGTCGTCGCCCCGTTTATGAAGGTAATTGTCTCGCCACCCGTGGTGAAGTTGCCCACCGCAGAGGGACTCAGCTTCGCCTTCAACGTTACCTTCTGCCCGATATCACTGCTCGAAGCCGGAGAGGCACTCAGTATCATGCTAGTGGTTATCCGTGATCGCCGCTGGAGCTGCCCACGGGTCGTCGGGGTCAGGGTTGAAATCAGGGATATCGTCCCGGACTCGCTGGCGGCAAAATTGGCGTCACCCGGATAGACGGCCTTGACCAAGTGCTCCTCGCCCGAGCCCGGGACCGAGATGCCGGAGATCGTGGCCGTCGCGGTCTGGGTGATGTTGTTCAACAGCACGCTCACCGTATCCGAAATGATATTCGCCACCGCCAAGTCTGGGATGCCGTCGCCGTTGAAGTCTCCCGCCGCGATCCCAATTGGAGTGCTCCCCGCCGCGTAGGCGACTGGCGGCTGGAACGTGCCATCGCCGTTCCCCAGCAACAGGTTCACCGTGTCGGAAATTATGTTCGTTACCGCCAGGTCCGGGTTGCCGTCGCCATTGAAGTCGCCCACGGCAACGAAGTATGGCTGGCTGCCCGTCGCGTAGGTGACCTGCGTCCCAAACGTCCCATCCCCGTTCCCCAGCAGCACGCTCACCGTTTCGGAAGTGAAATTCACTACCGCCAAGTCGGAGAGGCCGTCACCATTGAAGTCTCCCACGGCGATGGAGTATGGATTGGTGCCGGTCGGGTAGGTGACTTGCGTCTGAAACGTGCCATCCCCGTTCCCCAGCAGCACACTGACTGAGTTGGCGCCGAAATTCGCCACCACCAGGTCGAAGAGGCCGTCCCCGTTGAAGTCTCCCACGGCAACGGAATATGCTTTATCGCGGGTCGCATAGGTAGCCTGCGCCAGGAATGTGCCGTCGCCGTTCCCCAGCAGCACACTCACCGTGTTGTCAAGGTTATTCGCCACCGCCAAGTCCGGCTTACCGTCCCCATTGAAGTCTGCCACGGCAACCCACTGAGGAGTGGAGCCGGTCGCGTAAGCGACCTGCGCTTGGAAGGTACCGTCGCCGTTCCCCAGCAGCACGCTCACCGTGCTGGAATTGGTATTCGCAACTGCCAGGTCCAGCTTGCCGTCGCCGTTGAAGTCTCCCACCGCTAGCGAACACGGACTCGTATCCGTCGCATAACTCACCTGCGCCTGGAAGGTGCCGTCGCTGTTCCCCAGCAGCACGCTCACCGTGTTGTCGGACCAGTTCGCCACCGCCAGGTCCAATATTCCGTCGCCGTTGAAGTCTCCCACCGCAACCGGAAATGGCATAGCGCCGGTCGCGTACGCGGCGGGCGACGCAAAGGCTTCCGCCAGCGTGGCCGCCCCCAGCGCCGCCGACCCCAGCGTGGAACTGGCGGTCGTGTCCACAAACTCCACGCTTCCGGTCGGCGACAGAGCCCGGCTACCCGTGCCAACTACCGTCCCGGTTAGCGTGTAGTTGCCTGGCACGCCCGACGCTGAAATTGTTGTCGTCGTGGCATACGTCCCGCTCACCGTCAGGGTCTGCGTTGACGACGTGCTGGGCAGGTCCGTCGTCGTCCCCTTGAACACGGCCTTGTAAGTGTGGCTCCCGATGCCAGGCCGAAACTTGATCACCGCCGTGCCCGACGGTGTCAACTGCGCTGTGCCAAGCATCGCCCCGTTTAAGCAGAAGGCCGCCGCCGCATCGCAGAATGTCACCAACCCCGTCGTGACCGGAGATCCATTCGACACTGCGGCGGTAAAGGTCACCACCGTTCCCGCGGTCACCGAATTCGATGACAGCGTCAGCGTCGTGTTGGTCAGATTCGCGGCGTGGAGCATGGGCGCACCTATGTCACAACACACCGCCAGGATCGCGGCCACGCACACCCATCGCGAAAAGAAAGTACAGAAAGAAGAGCCAGCATCGGGCACGGAGGGCCGGCTTGTGCTCAGAGTACGCGATTCCATAAATTCTCCCTTCGGCGGCCGTAATGCGAATGAATCGGTCGGCGTTTCGTCCATGTCCCCTTGTACGCCCGCTGCGCCGCGCGCCCCAAGCGGTTGGTGCGCTATCTCATGGTCTCTAAATTCGTTTTGGTGCTGGTGCCGAAATGGATGCAGTCGCGAGGCGCTGCTTGCCAGGGATTGAGTCCCGCCCCAACTCGAAAATCTCGTGCCGTTAGCAGCCGCGACGGGCGTGCGCATACAGCGCCAACGATGTAACCGAGGAACTCTCTGGCGTTGTGCGGGGTTTTACATCAATCCGACGCCACCGGAGGATGCTGCCAAGTTCCTGCGCGAGGCCAGCGTGGAGACGCAGCCGCCCGTTCCTGGGCCGGCGGCACCGGCGACGAAACAAGAGTCTTCAGTCGGAAGTCTTCAGTCGTCAGGAAGAACGAAGCAGCTGAAAGTTGACACGGCAAAATTGAAGACGCCCACAGTCGGACTGTGGGCGTCTTTGCTTTGGCTGACGATCACGCGGCGTGGCGGTCTTCGTACTCCTCGTTCCAGGCCATTTGGATGGCTTCCAGCTTGCCTTCCGTGGACTTCTTGGGGTCGTCCACAAAGGTGGGCAGCTCGGTAATCATGCGGTGAAGATCGGTGAAGCGCACCTCAAGCGGGTTGATGTCGGGGTAGGTATCCGCCAGCAGCAGGCCGATGTCTTCGGTGTCGTCCCAGTGAAGGTCAGTGGGCATAGCGCTCCATTTGGTAATTTCGTAAATTCGTAATTTGGTAATTTGAAAACCAATCACGCGATCGGCGACTCGCGCCAGGGCACAAGTGAAGCAATTACCAAATTACTAAATCACCAAATTACTAAATTTCTCAGTGGTCCCCGCCCTCGGAGACGTAGTTGCGGTTCCACTCCGGCACGTTGACCACGATCTCGCCCGGCTTGGTGATGACACACTGGCAGCCCAGGCGGGAGTTGAGTTGCAGGTCGGCGGCCATGTCGAGGCGGTCGGCCTCGTCGTCGTCCATCTCGCTGAGCAGATCGGCGCCCTTGATCACCTGCACGTGGCAGGTGGTGCAGGCGCAGTTGCCGCCGCAGGCGTGGTCGAGAAACACGTGGTGGTTCAGCGCCACGTCGAGCAGCGATTCCGGCTTGCCGTGGTCCTTGTAGGGCATCTTGCCCAACTCGAATTCCACCGTCTTGCCTTCCGGCAAGAACGTCACCTTGACGGTGTTCGCGCCCGGTGCGTCCACGGTTGCCGCTCCAGTTCCTTGGGTGTTCTCTTCAGCCATAAATCCTCAATGTCAGTCTCCGCTCTTGATCTCCGCGGGCGCGATGGGATGCGGCGACTCCGGGCCTTCGCCCAAGTCCGCTTCGTCCATGGTCTTGCCCTTCAGCGCGGAGGAAACCGCCGAATCCATCATCAGTTCTGCCAGACGCATGGTGCCCTGGTTCAGCGCGTCAATGGCGGAGCGCATGGCGTGGTGGTCGTCCTGGCCCATCACCGCGCGCAGCGCCTTCTCCTGCCTGGCAATCTGCTTGCGCTCATCCGACGTGAGCTGGTTCCACGCCGGGCCGGCCTTGCCCTTCTCCAGTGCGGTCAGGATGGTGTTGGCCTCGTTGCGCGCCTCGATCACCTGGCGCTGGCGGAAATCTTCCTCCGCGTAGTCGAACGACTCCAGGATCATGTTCTCGACCTGGTCGTCGGTCAGGCCATAGCTGGGCTGCACGGAAATTTCCGCTTCCTTGCCGCTGCGCTGCTCGCGCGCGGAGACGTGCAGGATGCCGTTGGCGTCAATCAGGAATCGCACCTCGATGCGCGGCAGGCCCGCCGGCATGGGCGGAATGCCCTTCAGGTCGAAACGAGCCAGCGAGCGGTTGTCCCTGGCCAATTCGCGCTCGCCCTGCAAGACATGGATGGCAACGTTGGTTTGCCCCTCCACGCCGGTGGTGAAGTGCTCGGTGGCCGAGGCCGGAATGGTCGAATTGCGATGGATGATCTTTGCCACCACGCCGCCCAGCGCCTCGATGCCCAGCGACAGCGGCGTGACGTCCAGCAGCAGCATGTCCTGGGTGGCTTCCGAGCCGCCACCGAGAATGTTGGCTTGCACGGCGGCGCCGAGCGCGACCACCTCGTCCGGGTTCAACTCCGAATGCGGCTCGCGCCGGAACAGCTCTTTGACAATGGTGTGCACGCGCGGAATGCGCGTCGAACCGCCCACCAGCGCGACCTCGTCGATCTGCTGCGGCGCGAAGCCGGCGTCCTTCATCGCCTGCTTGACCGGGCCGACGGTGCGCTGCAGAACCGGTTCCATCAGGGCCTCGAATTGCTCGCGCGTAATCTCGCGCTGATACTTCCTGCCCTCGGGGAGGTCGATCTCGATCGTCGTTTTGTGGCTGGACGAGAGCGCGATCTTGGCGTCGATCACCGCCTTGCGCACCGCCTGCACGACTTCGGCGTTGCGCCGGTAGTCCAAACCCATGTCGCCGCGGATGTCGTCGAGCGCGATGGTGATCAGCAGATTGTCGATGTCGTCGCCGCCGAGGTGCGTGTCGCCGGCGGTCGAGATCACTTCGAAAATGCCGTCGTGGAGGCGCAGGATGGAGATGTCGAACGTGCCGCCGCCGAGGTCGTACACCGCGACCACCCCGTTGTGCTGCTTGTCGAGCCCGTAGGCCAGCGCGGCCGCGGTCGGCTCATTCACCAGGCGCAGAACTTCCAGGCCGGCAATGCGGCCGGCGTCCTTCGTCGCCTGGCGCTGCGCATCATTGAAGTACGCTGGGACGGTGATGACCGCCTTCTTCACCGGCGCGCCGAAATAGCGTTCGGCGTTGCGCTTGAGCTGGCGCAGGATGAACGCGGAGATTTCCGGCGGTGTGTAATCCTTATCGGCCAGCTTGATGCGCAACACTTCGCCGGGCTGAAGGTCTTCGGCGACCCGGAACGGAAACAGCTTCAACTCGTCCTGGATGTCCTCCACCCCGCGGCCCATGAGCCTTTTGATGGAATACACCGCGCGCTCCGGGGTCTCGATGAGGTACTTGCGTGCGGCATTGCCGACAATAATCTGGCCCTTGGGGTCGAGCGCCACCAGCGAAGGGACGAGGTTCGACCCGTCCTCGCCGGGGATGACCTGGGGCTTGCCCTCGGGCCCCAGGAAGGCCACCAGCGAGTTCGTGGTTCCGAGATCGATTCCTACAACGCGTTCTTCAGGCATGAGTCAAAAACTTTGACCGCGGATTTACACGGATGAACACGGATCCATTTTTCTTTCTCTTATCCGTGTGAATCCGCGGTGATCCGTGGTTAATCTTCTAAAACCTCGTTCACGTCCCGCACCAGGTTCCGGATATAGCTGCGCCGGTTCAGCAGCCCGACCATCTTGTCGAGGACCGGCTTGCGCTGCGCGTCATTGGAACTGGCGTCTTCCGGCAGCGCGTCCCACTCGTTCCAGTAGCCATGCAGCTCGTCCATGAGCGCATCGTGCTTGGCCTGGAGGTCGTTGCGCGTGCCTTCCACCTCGCGCAGCAACTCGGGATCGCGCTCGCCCATCTTCTTGTTCATGCGGGCTTCTTCGAGCTGCATGTTCAATTCGAAAACTTCTTCCAGCAGCTCCGGCGGGATCACCTGCTTCTTCTCTTCGCCGGTCTGCCGGGCCTTGTCGGTCGCCGCCTTCGACTGCTCCTCCCACTGCACGCCTTGCAGCTTCAGCAAGTACTGGGTGCGCGTGATGGGGTCGCGCAGCGTGCGATAGGCGTCGTTCAGCTGCGAACTCTTTTCCAGGCTCCAACTCTGTTCCTGCCCCGAGGCGCGCGCGTAGAGGTCGGGATGCAGCTGCCGGCTGAGCTTGTAATAATCGTGCTCCAGCGCCGCCGTATCCAGATTCAGCTTCCGCGGCAAGCCAAAAAATGTGAAGTAATCCGCGGGTAACGCAGGTTGCAGCTTGCCGCAGGACTGGCAAAAGTGCGCCACGCGCATGTCGCCGCACGACCAGCAGGAGTGCGTGACCGTGCCTTCGTCGAACATCTGCAGCGCGGATTCGGGTTTGTTCGTGGTGCTCATAAATCGGCTATCAGCAATTAGCGATTAGCAATTAGCCATCTGTGCCGTGCCGCAGCTAATTGCTAATCGCTAATGGCTAATCGCTGCTGTTAGCTGAACGACGTGCCGCAGCCGCAGGACTTGCTCGCGTTCGGATTCACGAACACGAAGCTCTGCTGCATCAGCGTTTCCTGGTAGTCCAGGGTCATGCCGTGCAGATAGATGAACGACTTGGGATCCACGAAGACGCGCACCTCGCCGAACTGGAAGATGCGGTCGCGCTCGCGCGGCTGCGTGTCGAAGCGGATGTTGTAAGTCAGGCCGGAGCAGCCGCCGCCCTGCACCCCCAGGCGCAAGCCGCCCTGCTCGGGCGAGATGCCTTCCTTCGCCATTGCCGCCTTGATCTTCACCAATGCGCGCTCGGTGACCTGAATGCCGCGCGCCGGCGCCGCCGACGCAGGCTTCTCCGCTGGCGCCGCCTGCTGCCCTGCGCCGTTTGGCGATACCGTTATCGCGGCCGCCTGCTCTGCCGGCTTGTCGGTCATAGTTGCCATGATAGTGCCATCGGGTGATCGGATGATCTGGTGATCTGGTGATCGAGAACTTTTTCCCGAAATGATCACCCGATCACCGGATCACCCGATCGCCAGATTCCTAGTCTCCCGCCTTGGCCATGGGCGCGTGCGTTTCTGAGTGCACCGCCACGCCGTTCTTTTTCTTCCAGTCGCCGATAGCGGCGCGAATGGCGTCCTCGGCCAGTACCGAGCAGTGAATCTTCACCGGCGGCAACGAAAGCTCACGCACGATGTCCGTGTTCTTGATCGTCAGCGCCTCGTCCACGGTTTTGCCCTTCACCCACTCGGTCGCCAGCGAAGACGATGCGATCGCCGATCCGCAGCCGAAAGTCTTGAACTTGGCGTCCTCGATGACCCGGGTCTCGGGGTTGACCTGGATTTGCAGCTTCATGACGTCGCCGCACTCGGGCGCGCCAACCAAACCCGTCCCCACCTTCTGGCTGCTCTTGTCCATCGAGCCAACATTGCGCGGGTTGGTGTAGTGGTCCAGTACCTTGTCGCTGTATGCCATTGTTTAATCTTCTCCTAAACTTTGAGAACTCGTGATCAGGTCGCTCGGTCTAGCGGTCATTCGGTCAGCAAACGACCGATAGACTGATGGACCGACAGACCAGCATTAACCTTCTGCAGCCCAAGACACGGTCTTCAGATCGATGCCTTCCTTCGCCATCTCGTAGAGCGGCGAGAGCTCACGCAACCGTCGCACAACTTCGATGAGCCGATCCGCCACGTAGTCCACCTCGGCCTCCGTGTTGAAGCGGCCGATGCCGAACCGGATCGAGCTGTGGGCCAGGTCGTCGCCCGTCCCCAGGGCCTTCAATACATACGATGGTTCCAGCGTCGCCGAGGTGCAGGCCGAACCGCTCGACACCGCGATGTCGTTGATGCCCATCAGCAACGACTCGCCTTCCACGTAGGCGAAGCTGATGTTGAGATTGTTGGGCAGGCGGTGCTCCATCGAACCGTTGATGTACACCTCGTCCAAGCCGCCCATGAGCTTGTCCTTGAGCCGGTCGCGCAGACCTGAGAGACGCTTGCTCTCCTGCGGCATCTCTTCGTGGCAGATGGCGCAGGCCTTGCCCAGACCGACGATTCCGGGAACGTTGAGCGTGCCGCTGCGCATCCCGCGCTCGTGGCCGCCGCCATCAATGATCGGCGATACCTGCACGCGCGGGTTCTTGCGGCGCACGTACAGCGCGCCGACCCCCTTGGGGCCGTACATTTTGTGCGCCGAGATGGACATCAGATCAATGCTCATCTTCTGCACGTCAATGGGAATTTTGCCGACGGCCTGGGTGGCATCGCTGTGGAACAGCACGCCGCGCTCGTGACACAGCTTGCCGATTTCCGCGATCGGCTGCAGCACGCCAATCTCATTGTTGGCGGCCATCAGCGTCACCAGGATCGTTTTCTCGTCCATGGCTCGCTTCAGGTCGTCCAGGTCAACCAGTCCGTCCTTCAACACCGGCATGTAGGTGACCCGGAAACCATACTTCTCCAGGCGCTTGCAGGAGTCCAACACCGCCTTGTGCTCGGTGACCGCGGTGATGATGTGGTTGCCCTTCTCGCGGTACATCTCGGCCACGCCTTTGATCGCCAGATTGTCGCTTTCGGTGGCGCCGGAGGTGAAAATGATTTCCTTGGTCGTCGCTCCCACCAGCTTGGCAATGCGCTCGCGCGCCTGTTCTACCGCTTCCTCGGCCACCCAGCCGAACACGTGGTTACGGCTGGCCGAATTCCCGAACTTATCGGTGAAGTAGGGCAGCATCTCTTCCAAAACCCGCGGATCCACCGGCGTGGTGGCGTGGTTGTCCATATAAATGGGCAGCTTTACCCCGTTGTGCCCAGTTGTCGTCTGCTGTTCAACGCTCATCGGAGTCTCCATGATTGCTTGGTTCAACTCAACGTCACTAATTCTTCCGGCAGCACGCTCGCAGTCGGTTCACCCATGTCGCCGATATTGATTTTGCTCAAAACCTCTTCAATACTCTGGCTGACCCTGCGCAGCGGCTCGCGGACCGTGCACCGGCTGGTATGGCCGCACTCGCCGCGCGTGGTCACGCACGACGTCAGGAACAGCGGTCCCTCGATCGCCTTGATGACTTCGAGAGCGGAAATCGTGCGCGCATCCCGCGCCAGCAGGTAGCCGCCGTTGGTACCTTGGTGCGAAGTCAGCAACCTGGCCTTGACCAGCTTTTGCAGGATCTTGGCCAGCAGTTCGGGTGGAATGCCGTGCGCCTCAGCGATGTCCTTGGCGCTGCACGAGGCCGCGGCGTTCTCCGCCAAATAGCGCATGGCGATCAGACCGTAATCGGCTTTCTTGGTCAGCTTCAGCACGCGCTCGCCACTCCTGACATTTCCGACCTAATTGGTCGCATATGTATTTTAGATGCCGCAAGGGCCTGAAAGCAACACAAAACAGGGAATGGTGATATCCGGTATTGGAGCGTAACTCATTGCGGATTAAACGGTTAAAGATCGGCGATAAATTTGGTCGGATATCGTCCGGTGACGGCTACCGCCGGACCGCTGCCTGGACGTAGTCAGACAGTATTTTGTCGGTTTGCTCGTGCATGCCGCGGGGCTGTTGATTGGTTCTGGTGACGACCACGACCATGTCGAGATCAGGGAAAATGGCTATCTTGTTTCCGCCGTCCGCACGTCCCGGCGGACGATAACTTCCTCTAAGGTTACCAAAGGTGCCAGGGCAGCAACCGGAATCGCGAGTAGCTCTTGACAACGCTCCGGGGCGGGCTAAAATACCCGGCATTTCCGGTTGCTTACCGGATCTATGAACTCGAACCAGCCGCTACCACCCGCCAAACCTCCCCTGCCGAGCATAAGCATGGATAAGTGCGAACATCCGCGTGTGCGGATCGTGGCCCGCGAAGAGGACTCGGAATTTGTCGAGTGCCTCGAATGCGGTGACATCTTCGAATCCAGTGAGTTTAAGGACATGGCAATCGAAGAGCGATCCACCGGCACGGACGCCTAGAGGACCCCTCCCGCAAGTCGCGCCCTGCATGACCGCAGCCGCGGTGTGGCCGCCGGCAAATAAATTGCTTGACTCATGCAAATACTTGGGTGTAGTCTTTCGCTCATGCGCAACACCCTCGACATCGACGCCTGGTGGAACCAGCTCGAACGGCTGGAGCGCGTCCTCATGTGCGTCGGGCCCGACGAAGTCTGCTGCGAGGGCATGACGCCGCGCCAGACCTCGATCCTGCGCACCCTCATCGCGCAGGAAGGAGCGCGCTTGTCTGATTTGGCCGCCGCATCGCGCATCTCGCCCAGCGCCATGACCCGCAACATTGAAAAGCTGGAGAAGCAGGGCATGGTGGAGCGCGTCCGCGGCCAGCAGGACGACGGCCGCGCTGCCATGGTGCGCATCACTGCCGCCGGACGCAAGGCGCGCCGCCGCATTGATCAGCTTATGCGCGAGCGCGCCCGCGCCGTCGCCGAAGCGTTTCCGGCAAACCGCCGCGCTGACGTGCTGCGGATGTTGCACGAATTTAATCACGCGTTGGAATCGAGCGGGTGTTGCGGTCTGCGCCCGGCCGCCCTGACGCAACTGAAAGGATCGTTGCCATGAAAATTCAGGATGCAGTGAAGGAACACTACGGCGCGGTGGCGCGTGGCGAGCAGTCCGCATGCGGCTGCGCCTCGACCTCTGACCTCGCCCACGCCATCGGCTACTCCGCCGAAGACCTCGCCCTGGCCGGCGCAGCCAACCTCGGCCTGGGCTGCGGCAATCCGCTGGCTCTTGCCGAGATTCGCGAGGGCATGACCGTGCTCGACCTGGGCAGCGGCGCCGGTTTCGACGCCTTTCTCGCGTGGCGGCGCGTCGGCCCGGCCGGCCGCGTCATCGGCGTAGACATGACCGACGACATGCTGGCCCAGGCGCGCGCCAATGCCGATAAGCTGGGCGCCGCCAATGTCGAGTTCCGCAAGGGCTTCATCGAGAAGCTGCCGCTGGAAGACGCGTCGGTGGACCTGGTGATCAGCAACTGCGTCATTAACCTGAGCGTGGACAAGCCGGCGGTTTTCCGCGAGATCGCGCGCGTGCTCAAGCCCGGCGGACGGATCGCGGTCGGCGACCTGGTGCTCCTGCAGGAACTGCCGAAAGACATCGCGAACAGCGTGAGCGCGTACGTCGGCTGCATCGCGGGCGCAAGCATGATGACCGACTATGTGCTGATGGCGCTCGATGCCGGCCTGACCGACCTTTCGATCCCGCAGATCGCGCACGGCAAGAAACTGGCCGACGCGGTGGCGCCCAGCGGCTGCTGCGGCAGCGATCCGATCGCCGAGGCCGCGGCCAATGCCGTTGCCTCGATCAAGCTCCACGGACGCAAGCCGTAAGAACCAGTTTCTAGCTTCTGGTTTCTAGTTCCCACTCGCTCTAGAAAACTCGAAACTAGAAACTGGAAACTGAGTTATGCTGCGCCGCACAGCGAGGGAGTTATGCCGGGAGTCAGAGCGTCGGAGCGATGGCCGATTCGGTGTGAGATTCACTGCCAGGCCGGCGATCAGGTTTTCCAGGCGGAGTCTTTTGATGTCAGCGAAGATGGCATGTCCTTCCTCACCGACGCACAGCTACCTGTCGACAGCGAGGCTATCCTGCATTACCGCCCGCACGCCGACGATCCACTGATTGTGGTCCGCGTCCTGGTGCGCTCGCAGGTCGGAAAGCGGGTGGGCGTGCAGTTCCTCGACCTCAAACACGAGCACCGCGAGCATTTGCGCCGCCACAAGGCACGCGTCGCGGCCGCCGGAAAAACGTAGCTGGTAGCTGGTAGTTCGTAGCTGGCGAGAAGCTCCGGCCCAACTACCAGCCACCAGCCACAAAACAGCGTTCATTTCCGCTTCCAGCGAACGCCGTCCTTTGTGTCTTCCAGAATGATTCCCGCCGAGGCCAGTTCGGTCCTGATCTCGTCCGCGCGCGCGAAATCGCGCGTTTTCTTTGCTGCCTGCCGCTGCGCGATCAGGTTGTCGATCTTGGCGTCACTCAGCTCCATGGATTTTGCGACTTCCACCGTTTCCTCGCTGGCCTCCTGGATGCGGCCTTCCTGCTTCGCCCACTGCAGCACCTGGCGCACTTTTTCCGCGTCATTGTCGGTCATGACGGCGAAGACTTCGTCAAACGATGCCAGCGCGCCCAGCAGGGGAGCGACATTCTCCTGCCGCAATTGCCCGGCATCGGCGGCCGAGTTCGCCTCGCGCACCATGTCGAACATCGCTCCCAGGGCCTCGGCGGTGTTCAGATCGTCGGCGAGCGCCGCCTTCATCTTCTCCACCGTTGTGTTCGCAAGCTCGGTGAGTTCCGGTTTGCTGCCGGCAGGGAACTGCGCCGTTTCCAGACGCAGCTTGAAATTCCGCAGCCGCTCCACTGCCTGCGCCGCCTGCTTCAGTCCGTCAAAGGTAAAGTTGAGCTGCTTGCGGTAGGGCACCGAGGTCAGCAGGAAGCGCAGCGACGACGGCTTGTGGCCCTTCAGAATCAGGTCGCGCAGGGTATAGAAGTTGCCCAGCGACTTCGACATCTTCTCGCCCTCGACCAGCAGAAAGCGAGCGTGGATCCAGAAGCGCGCGAACATCTTTCCCGTGAGCGACTCCGACTGCGCGATTTCGTTCTCGTGGTGCGGGAATATGAGGTCTTCGCCGCCCAAGTGGATGTCGAAGGTCTCGCCCAGATATTGCATGGACATGGTCGAGCACTCGATATGCCACCCAGGACGCCCCGGCCCGATTGGCGTCTCCCAGAACGCCTCGCCCGGCTTGGGCGCCTTCCACAAGGCGAAGTCGCGCGCATTATCCTTGTCGTACTCGTCCACGTCCACGCGCGCGCCCTCAATGATCCCTCCGAAATCT
The DNA here is from genome assembly GCA_020072845.1 of Terriglobia bacterium. Lineage (NCBI taxonomy): Bacteria > Pseudomonadati > Acidobacteriota > Terriglobia > Terriglobia bacterium. The sequence goes on along the minus strand of JAIQGF010000007.1, from coordinate 112,586 downwards.
TTTTTCGACAGCTTGCCGTAGCTGGGGAAGGTAGCAATGCGGAAGTAGTAAGAGCCGTCGTCGGTGCGGTAGGCGTGCCCGGCGTCCACCAGCCCCTGGATGAACTCCGCCATTTCTTTGATATGGTCGGTGGCGCGCACCACGATCTCGGGCTTCTCGATGTTGAGAAAGCTCGAGTCCTCCAGGAACGCCTTCTCGTATTTCTTCGTGTACTCCTGGACGCTGACGCCCTGCTTGGCGGCGTTGCGGATGATCTTGTCATCCACATCGGTGATGTTCATCGCGTGCTTCAGCTTGAACCCGCTTTGCCGCAGAAAGCGTCGCAGCAGATCCACGAAGATAAAGGTCCGGAAGTTCCCGATGTGGCCGTAGTCGTAGACCGTCGGGCCGCAGGCGTACATGCGGACGAGGTTGTTCTCCAGGGGCTGGAAGTCCTCGACGCGGCCGGTCAGCGTGTTAAAAAAACGAGCCATAGTGACCCAGGCTTCAGGCTCCGGGCGGATGAGTCCACAGTGCTGACCATGAAACCTGAAGAAGTTCGATTGTAGGGGCTGCGCGAAAAACGGGTCAACCGTCGTCACAACTGCGTGAAATACTACTGCGCCGATGCCGCTGGACGGCCACTTTTTTCGTAAGCGCGGATCCGCTGGCCGATCTGGAACACGTAGTGCAGTCCCGAGATGAGCGTGAAGGCAAAGGTGGCGTAGAGGCCGACTTTGCGGCAGTAGTAGATCCACGCGGTGGAATCCACCTGGAACAGCAGCACGAAGAAAATGGTCACCACTTGCGCCCCGGTGTTGATCTTGCCGAAGATGCTCGGCCGGAAATCGCGGATTGAGGTGGTGGCGTACAGCACGGCGCAAGTGAGCAGGATGATTAGGTCGCGGCTGAACACCAGGACCGTGTACTTCCACGGAATCAGGTGAAGAATGGAGAGCACGAGAAACAGCGTGCTGATCAGCAGCTTATCCGCGATGGGATCGAGGTACTGGCCGAGCTTGGTCTGCTGGTGCAGGGTGCGCGCCAGCAGGCCGTCGAGGGCGTCACTGAGCCCGGCGATCACCAGCAGGATCAGCGCCCACCGGTGATTGTTGTCCACGATGTTGATGATGATGAATGGAATGAAGATCAGCCGCAGGAGCGTGAGCTGGTTGGGCGCGGTGAAAAGCTGGCGAAGCATCTAGGGCTGGCGCTCCGCGGAGAATTCGGATAGGCCGAGCACCTCGGCGAAATCGTGGCCGCTCTTGGACGCGAAGCGCTCCGTCAGCGAGGGAATGCTGCCGTTGCGCGTGTCCAATTCGATGCGCTCGACGCGGTGCATGGGAAAAAACACGGCGCCGGCGCCAACCGGTTCGCCCTCTCGCACCAGGCGGGCGAAGTCGTCGAATGAATTCAGGTCAATGCCGCGCACGCCGAGCCCCGCCGTGGTCAACTCGAGCACCACGCCCCAGAACTTTTCGCGCGGCGTGTTGAGCGTCACCAGCACGACGGCGCCCCGGGCAAAAATCGCGGCTGCGGCGGTTTCGGGCACGCTTCGATTGTCAACGCCCGCGAGCGCGAATGCAACAGAGTCTTCAGGCTTCAGGCCTGAAGACCGAAGACTGTCGACTGAAGACTAAAGCGCCTGAAGACCGAAGACTTCCGACGGAAGACTACGTATACAGGGCGATGATGCGCTCGATGGCGCGGCGGCAGACGGCGCAAAAGGCGTCGTGACGGGTGAACATGATGCAGTTCTCCTGTGGGCGGTAGTATCCCTTGGCCTCGTAATCGGCGCCTTCGAAGGCGCCGACTTTGCCGGAGTACTTGTCAGAGGCGAGCAGCTGGTCCTCGTGCTTCTTCTCCTCGGCGAAGAGGGCATCCATTTCGGATTCCGGGCGGTTCTGCTTGCGGATCTCACGGCGCCGCGCCTGGATTTCGCGCTCGTAGGCTTCGAACGAATCTTTATTCCAAGGCGTGGGTACGGGTGTCCCTGCCGACACCATGTCTTTCCACTTGAGCGCGGCGGGATCGAGCAGGGCGGTCACATTGGGTTCCCAGGGCTCGAATTTGCGCGCCGGCGGCAGGTAGGACACGTCGGAGGTGTAGTACTCGTCAGCCAGGCCGGCAAAGTGGTGGCCGAACTCGTGCACGAACACGTACGGCGACCAGAGGCTGTCGGCAGCGACGGTGCTGTAGAGGTTGAAGATGCCGCCGCCACCGTAGGTCGCGCCGTTGACCAGGATTTCGACAAATTCGTAGGGCGCGAAGGAGGCGATGTCGCGAAAGCGGCGGTTTTCAAAGGTCAGGACGTAACGCTCGGAGCCGAACGCGTCGTAGGTGGCGCCGGCTGGAGTCCGGTGGTGAATGCCGGTGGAGGGCCGCGAAATGCCAGATTCGGGCGAGGCCGGACAGAGCGCCCAAACGTTGAAGTCGGCGCGGTGTTCTTTGAACGGCGAGGTGGAGAAGAGGATCTCGGTCAGGCGGCGGGCGTCTTTTTCAAACTTGGGCAATTCGGCGGCGGTGTAGCCGTCGCCGAGGATGAGGAAATCAACTTTGTTGGCTGAATCGCCTGTTCTCTGCAACGTCATGAGCGGGCCGGGCGAGGGCGGGACCGAGGTGTCAATGAACCGATCTTTGGGATCGATGACCGTGGACCAGATTTCGCGGAAGGCATTGTTGGGGTCGCGCTTCATGAGCGTGACCTGAACGGGTGCGGCGGGAGCGGGGAAGCGCAGCGACTCGGAGAAGGTGCGGTTCATCTGCTTGGCTTCCTCGGTGCTCTCCCACTCGCCAAAAATGGAGGCAAAACCGCGCGAGTAAACCACGCGGTTGGTCGCCCGCTCGCGGACCTCAAAGAAGTACTTTCCCAGGTTGGTGTCGTCGATCGCTTTGCCCGGGTTGCCGGGCCAGGGCGCCGGCTCAATCACGATGCGATCAAGCGCGAACGTCTCCTGGCGGTCGTTGCCGGTATGGTAGTAGTCCACGCGCATGGTTTTGACGGCGGCGGCGGGAAGGGCCGCGAGCAGAAGGGCGGCGAGAATCAAGGATTTCATCGGCGCGATTGTACACAGGCTCAGGTGATGTCTGCACCCTCTCTCGCCAAGGAGGCCGCCTGCCCGTTGTCAGGCAGCCGGACCTGGCGCCAATCATTCTGCTTGCGTCGCGGTGCCAGGCCGGGCAATATAGGCTCAGTACTGGTTCGGCGGTCAATCCCCTTGGCCGTCTATCTTCCCTGTATTCCCAAGTGAGCAGGTTGTTTCGGGCACTGGCGCGAATGTCAGCGCAGGAGCAACATTCGAGATGCGAGTTCGATTTTGGGGCACGCGGGGGTCGATTGCGACCCCGGGACCAACCACGGTACGCTTCGGCGGGAACACGTCCTGCGTCGAGGTAGTCACCAAAGTGGGCCGGCGGTTCATCTTTGACTGCGGCACGGGCGCCCGACTGTTGGGGCTCCGCCTGATGGAGCGGGAGCACCCCCGCATCCGCGCCACCATGTTCCTGGGGCATACCCACTGGGATCACATCCAGGGATTTCCGTTCTTTAAGCCGGTGTTTCAGCCCGGCAATGAAATCCTGATCTGCGCCCCCTTCGGAATGACCGGCTCGCTGGCGCACGTGCTCTCCGGACAGATGGAAACGACTTATTTTCCAGTGGAACTGGACGAGCTGCCGGCGAAAATCCAGTTCCGTCACCTGGCCGAAGGTGTGTTCGACTTCCACGGCGTGCAGGTGAGGACGCAGGCGCTGCATCATCCGGCGGTAACACTGGCCTATCGACTGGAGAGCGATGGCGTGGCCGTGGCCTACATGACGGACCACGAACCCTTCAGCGAGGTGCTCTGGCGGCCGGGAGCGAAGCCGGGGAAGATCGAATCCATCCTGCACGACGGCGACCGCCGGCACGCGGAGTTCATGCGCGACGCTGACCTGGTCATCCACGACGCGCAATACACTCCGGAAGAGATGCCGGAAAAGAAGAACTGGGGGCACAGTACGTACGCGTACGCGGTGGAGCTGGCGGGCGCGGCCGGAGCGCGGCGGCTGGCGCTGACGCATCACGACCCGGCGCACTCCGACGCTAAACTGGTGGAAATCGAGAAGCGGGCCCGGAAACTGGCGGAATCTCGCAAGTACGACCTCGAAGTGTTCTGCGCTTACGAAGGGTGCGAAGTCGCTTTGAAACCCCGAAAGACCAAGTCAGCAAAATCAGGCAAGTGACGGTTCGCGCGCGGATAACGCTTTCCTAAACAGAGAACGGTGGGGCCGGAAGCGACTCGAGCCGCTTTGAAGCCGCGTTCTTGCTCCCGGGCTGGTCCGATTCCTGTGAGCTGCACCGGGGTTAACCACCATGGTACCTAACCTTTTCGTACTGGACGGGGGCTTCCGCCATTGCCAACATGGACAAAACTTCCCTCGGTTGAGGTGTGCTCGTGCCGGCAAAATGGATGAAGATCACTTCGTTTTTACTGCTGTTTCTTATGCCTGCGACGACCATGGCGACGAATGCGGTCGGCATGATTCACGTTTCCGGAGTTGATGCCACCATTGATGGCCGGCCTTGCCACGCCGTCGATATGGGATTCGATGGCGAGCGACTGGCTACGGGAGCGAACTCGAAAGCCACGGTCACCAGCCGCGGCACCATGGTTTCGGTGTCGTCGAACACGAGCGTGAAGCTCGGTACAAAGGCGCTGGAGTTGCTCGACGGATCGGTGGTCGTAAGTTCCGATACCGGCGCCTCCACCAAAATCGAGAATCTCACGATCTCGACGCCTCCCGGCGTGCACGCCAAGTTTCTAGCCAAGCGCGTGAATGATGAACTGCAACTGCTCGCGCTGGAAGGCAAGGTTGATCTTAGCGACGGCCAGCAAACTGAGCCAGTGCCTGCGGTGAGCGGTGTGAAACTCAAGCTTCCGAAAGACTCCAACGGTTCATCTTCTTCCACCGTGAACAAGAAGAGCTGGTTGACGAATGACGAAATCGGCATTCTGATTGTTGTCGCTGCCGGTGTGGCGGCTGGCGTAGCGCTCGGCATCGTCAACTCCGAGAACGCCACGCCCGTCAGCTCACATTAAGAATGTTGCGCTGAACCCGGTGCGCCGTCGCCATTTGGGACCAAGAAAATCCTGGGAAACCTATGCCGCATCAACCGGCAGCAGTCGACAACCTTTCCGGATTGGTGACGAATGGTGACGAGAAGGGCCAATGCGCGGCAGAGCTGCCGGTGCTTCCCCAGCAGATTCAATGAAGTAGATGGTAGGCACGAGCGGACTCGAACCGCTGACCTCTTCCGTGTCAAAGCTCATCTATGCAAGTCCCTCAACAACTTATGCCACCGCGGGGGACCGCCCAAGACTCCAGCCCGGAATGGTTCGCCAGTCGCCAGTGGCCCTATGATGCATCAGGGCATCGGTGTCGAAGCCAAGGCTTTTCTGCGACGGCGGAGATTTTGTTTGTACCGGCATGCGTCACTCCCAGTTCTCTGATTACTGCATCTGATTTCACGAAGGTGCTTGAATCGGCCCGCTGCCGCGAATCGCAGCCTCGGATTGGACCCAGGCCCGTTTTGACAAGCGCGCCAGCGCTGAGGCGAGCCGGTTGCGCTTCGCAAGGCCCTCTCGCCGGCCCGGTGATGCCTGTCACAAGCCGGCATGATCTCCGCCCTAGCGCAGGCTTACTGCATCGATGAGACTCTGAAGACTGCGGCGAATGGCAGGAGCCATGAATGGAGATTCCTCATCATCAACTGGGTGCGGCACCCATGGTTTTGGTTGATGAGAATCGCATCCCGAGCTTCGGGATCGCGGGCGGATTGCTGCTTTTCGTGGTGGCGACGGGCTGTGCGGTGTGGCTGCTTCCGTTCGGCATTGTTGCCCAGGCGTGTCTTCTGCTCCACGTGGTCGTGGGGATCATCGGCGGCGCACTGTTCGCGGTCTGGCAATGGCGGCATTGGCTGGCAGGTCGCGACCAACCTCGGACGTTCAGAAAAATCTGCGCCTACCTGGGTTTCTGGTTGCTGGCAGCGAGCGCGGTGACGGGGTTCGTCGAATCGTGGCAGGCGCTGTTCGGCCGTTACGTAAGCAGCGCCTGGGATTCACTCCACTTGTGGACGAGCCTGTGCGCACTGCCATTCCTGGCATGGCATGCATGGCCGGTGAAGAAGGCCCAGGCTGGTGAGGGTGACGTAGCGTCGGAACGCCGCGCATGGCGCATCCGGAGTTGGGCAACAGCGGCTGCGGTAACCGTGATTCTGTCCGGGGCTTGCGGTGTCCTTACGGCGTACTACGCGCGTACCCAGAATGCCGACCGTGCGCGTCAGCGCGTGGGCCGCTCGGACTTCACGCCCAGCATGGTCGACACCGAGAACGGACGCCCGATCGCGGTCGAGGTGCTGGCCAACTCGGATTCCTGCGGGACGTCGGATTGTCACGCGGGAATCTACCGCGAGTGGAAGGCGAGCGCGCATCGCTGGTCAGCGGAAGACGAATTTTTCCAGGAAGTCCGTCTGGTGACGACGCGGGTGAAGGGAACGCGGGAGACAGAAAAATGCGGCGCTTGTCACGATCCGGTGTCGATGCTTTCCGGCCACAAGGACCCGGCGCTTGGGCGCGCTGCGCCGGGGTACAGCGAAGGCGACAGTTGCGTCGTTTGCCATGCGGTACGGAAAGCGGATGAACGGGGCATTGGGAGTTACGTTCTGGGCTCGCCGGCGCCGTACTTATACGAATGGCCAACCACGGCGCTGGGCCGGAGGGTGAACCATTTCCTGATTCGGTCGTATCCGGCGCAGCACAACCGCGACTTCGACCTGGCACTGCCACGCAAGCCGGAGTCCTGCGCGGCCTGCCACAAGGAATACGACGTGCTCGATGAAAAGGAAGGGCCCGTCCAGGTTGAAACCCAGTACGACGACTGGAAACGGGGGAAGTGGAACACCGATCCTGATTTGTCGCGACGGCTTTATTGCCATCAATGCCACATGCACCTGGTGGCCACCACGCGCGCCGCAGCGGACCCGTACAACCTGAAAACGCAGCGGGGCAGCCGCCATCACAATCACGCATTCTCGGCCGCCAACCAGTACATGCCGGCCGCTTTGTCGGTGCCGAATTCGAAAGCCCACCTGGAGCGAGTGCATGAATGGCTGCGGGGCGAGCGCGTGGTGACTGAGATCGAGAAAATCTGGCCGCGCGGGCCGATCGTCGAATTGAAGATCCAGGCTCCGGAAACCGCAAGGGCGGGCGAACGCGTCCGGTTCAGGGTCACGCTTTCGAACCACAAGGTCGGCCACGGTTTCCCCACCGGGCCTTTGAACATTGCGCGCGCGTGGATTGAAGTTGTGGTGGAAGACGGGGCCGGCCGCAGGGTGTTTCACTCCGGCCTGGTGGACGATCAGAATCACATCGAAGCGGGTTCCTACATTTTGAAACCGCTGGCCATCGACACCTCGGGGCGCATGTTCATGAAGCCCGACCTGTGGCATCCGGTCGGGCCGAAATTCCGGCGTGCCGTGCTGGCTGGCGACTCGGATACGTACGACTACGATTTCAAGGCGCCGCCCGGCAGGCTGTCCATCAAGGCACGATTGCGCTATAGCAAGGCCAACCAGTTCTTCATGGACGCGGTCTATCCGGAAGCGCGCCGTGAGGCGCCGATAACCGACATCTCTTCAGCGCATGCCCAAATTGACGTCCAACCGTAGAGTGCCAATTCGGTAAAAATCAGCAGCACGGCACACCCAGAGGTGAGGAGCATCACAAGAAGCCATCTCCGCCGAGGTGTAGCCTGACGGCGTTTGCTTCGCTCCGCTCTTGGGCGCATGCGGAAAGTATCGTGCCGCGATGTGCCAGTGGAGCGCAGGCTCGCGTATGGCTCTGATTGACACACAGGGTCGACGTATCAACTACCTCCGGCTATCTGTAACCGATCGTTGCAACCTGCGCTGCAGGTACTGCATGCCGGCCGAGGGAATCCGCAAACTCAACCACAGCGAAATCCTCAGCTTTGAAGATCTATATCGCCTTGCCTGCATTGCCGTCGGGCTGGGTTTGGACAAAATCCGGGTGACCGGCGGCGAACCGCTGGTGCGCAAGGGCGTGGTCGGTTTCTTGCAGCGGCTGGCGACCATTCCCGGGCTGTCGGAGCTGGTTCTCAGCACCAACGGCATGCTGTTGCGGGACATGGCGAAGGATCTGCGCCGTGCCGGCGTGCAGCGGCTGAACATCAGCCTGGATTCGTTGCGGCCCGAGGTATTCGCGGAGATCACGCGCGGCGGCCACCTGCAGCAGGTGCTGGACGGGCTGGCCGCCAGCGAAGAGGCCGGTTTTCCTCCGGCGAAGATCAATGTCGTGGTCATGCGGGGCGTCAACGATGACGAGGTCCTGGATTTCGCAGCGTTGACGCTGCGCACGGCTTACACGGTGCGCTTTATCGAATACATGCCGACGATGATGGATCCCGACTGGCGCTCGATATGGGTGCCGGCCCACGAGGTGCTGGAGCGGATCCAGCAGCGGTACATGCTGCGGTCCATCGAGGTTGCCGACCGAGCGGGGCCCGCCCGGAGTTTCAGGATTGCGGGAGCGCCGGGCACGCTGGGCATCATCAGCCCAATTTCACATTGCTTCTGCGATCGCTGCAACCGCATCCGCATCACGGCCACGGGAATGGCGAAGGGATGCTTGTTCGCCGCCGACGCAGTCGATCTCAAACCATGCTTGCGTGCCGGCGATGATGTTGTGCGCGAGACGCTGCGTCGAATCGTGACCAGCAAACCCGCGCGGCACGGCCTGTTTGCGCCACAGCCGCAGAACGAGCCTTTTTCAATGGCGCAGATTGGAGGATAGCGAGAGTCAGTTGCACGGGAAGAGTTGTGGGTTCCAAAGATTCATTGCTGAATGAGGTATTCGAGGTAACTGGTCCCTGGCGTAACACCGAACGTTTGCGAGAAGGAGGCAAGATGGAGGAAATCAGTAAGCTCTCTCGAAGAGGCTTCCTCAAAGCCGCGGGAATCGCGGGCACGGCATCGGCAGTAGCCGCGTTCCCGTTTCAGAATCTCCAGGCCCTGGAGGAGTTCGAGAAACACCCGCAGGAAGCGCCCACGTACAAAGTCATAAAAAAGGTGCCGCAAGTCTGCACCCGCGCCTGCGAGGTCAACTGCGCAATCCAGGTAGTGGTCGGCACGGAGCCCAAGACCGGCCTCGAGCGCGCGATTACCGTCGAAGGGAGACCGGAAGATCCCGTTGCCGAGGGCAAGTACTGCGTGAAGGCGATGGGCTTTGTCGATTCCATGTACGACCCCGACCGGCTGATGGTCGCCTTGAAGCGGACCAATCCGCAAAAGGGAACCGACTTCGATCCGGGCTGGGTCACGGTGAAATCCGCCGATGCTCTCAGCGACATTATCGCGGTAATGAAGAAGCACGCGCCGGAGGAGATCCTGATCGCATCCCCCGGCAACCCGTTCACCAACAAGCTGTGCAAGTCCTTGGGCGTGATCCGAAGCGATCAGCGCACCGAGTGTTTCGGAACGCACTACTACATCAATTGCCTGACCATCACCAACCCGCCGAACGACGTTTATTCCAGCACTTACACTCCGTCGCACCACCTGCCCGGCTATGACTATGACATGGCGAAGTACCAGATCTGGTTCGGATTCGATTCCTTCACCAAGTCGGCCAAGGCAGGCATGTTGCCGCACTGGAACAAAGCCAAGCAGAACGGCGCCAAGATCGTGATGTTCAACCCGGTGAGAACGCCCATCTCCGACAATCTTGCCGACGCCTACTATCCGATCAAGCCGGGCACCGACCTGGCGGTCACGCTGGCCCTGATCAACACCATCATTGCCAACAAGAAGTACAACGTCGAGGCCCTCAAGAAGCATTCCGATGCGCCGGCGCTGGTAGACCTGAAAACCAAGTTGGCGTTGAAGAACAAGGACGGCATGTTCTACGCCTGGTGCTCGAACCACAAGCGGGTCGAGCCCCTCGACACCTGCGACGAGCCGGCAATGGATGGTGGCGCGTTCACCTTCACGCTGGATGGCAAGGAAATCACCGCCAAGCCGGTCCTGCAACTACTGGCCGAAACCACTCGCGATTTCACTCCGGAATGGCAAGAGCCCATCACCGAAGTGAAGGCGAGCGCGATCCGGCAGATCGCACTCGATTTCGCGGCGGCGGCCCCGTACGCCGTGATTCCGTCGAACAAGCGCGATGCGGCCGGCCCTAACTACGCGAATAGCTGGAGGCTGCGTCACTCCATCGCCATCATCAACACCCTGGTCGGGTCGATTGACCACGAGGGCGGACTGCTGTTGTTGCACGACGTGAAAATTCCCTGGCTGGAAGACCTGTCAGAACCGGTGCAGCCGTATCCGGCTCTACCGACGAAGTCAGTGGACTTCCGGCACGAGTTCCCGGTCACCAATGACATTTACCGGAACAAGGACTTTTCCGCGCCGGGCCACTACGGCATGGTTGGCTTCGGTCTGTACACGACGGACACCGTGAAGGTCGTGTTCTACGCCAACCCCCACCGGGGCCTGTTTGCCACCATCCAGCCGCAGATGCTGGAGGCGGCGCTGGCCAAGAAGGAAATGGTGGTGGATTGGAACCTCTACCTCGATGACCTGGGCTACTGGTGCGATTACGTTCTGCCCGCACCACACCAGTACGAAGAGCCCAAGCTGGACGTGCGCACCTACTACCCGAAGTGGGCATGCCTGGTGGGCGGTGCTCCGGTGCAGAAGAGTCCGGGCGACCAGATCGGCTGGGGCGCGGTGACGATGAAGATCGGCATGGCGCTGGCGCCGAAGTACTGGACGACGGACGGTAGCGGGGACCCCAAGAAGCAGGTGCCGCTCAACATCGGCGACGTAGCGGTCAAAGCTGTGGGCGCGGCTGCCAACACCAAGGAGTTCATGGAAAAGGGCGCCTTCTGGATCGACAAAACCCCTTACCAGAACTACAAGCAGATCAAGAAACAGGGATACAGCCGGCCTGACGGGCGGGTGAGAATGTTCATCGACGAATTTTCCAAGGTCGATCATTCGCCGCTGCCGATCTGGGCTCCGAGATGGCAAGAGCCGGACGATCAATACCGGTTCTCACTGCTCATCACCCGGGCGCCCTGGTACATGCATGCCGATCCCAACTTCATCAACAATCCCGTCCTGAAGCAGCTCACCACCAAGAACTACATGGACTGCGTGTGGATCAGCAAACGCGCAGGCCAAAAGCTCGGCCTCAAGGATGGGGAACAAGTCATCGTCGAAAGCAACCCGAAGTACATGAAGGTACTGCGGCGTCCGGTGACGGCGAAGGTGCACCTGTCGGAGCGCATCACGCGCGACGATTGCGTGCTGACCTTCCACGGCATTGGGCATCGCGCCAAGAACCTGAAGGTGGCCAGCAACTTCGGATACCGCGATGGCGACCTGATCCCGCAGAAGGACCCGATGATGAGCAAGAAACGGGATCCTCTCGGCATGGGTTGGGTGGAAGACGTTTTCGTCAGCATCAGGAAGGCGTGAGGAGGCCGGGATGAAAGAACAAGCTATTTTGGTCGATACCACCCACTGCACCGGGTGCAATACCTGTTCCTACCGCTGCATCCAGGAATTCGGCGAACACGATCAGGCTGCCCGGGGCATGTTCCGCAGCGTCGTCCTGATTAAGGACCACGGTGTCGTCAAACAACAATGCATGAACTGCAAGGATGCGCAGTGCGTGAAAGCTTCCGCCGGGGCGCTGACCAAGTCAGCGTACGGCCCGGTGCTGGTGGACGCGTCGAAGGTGAAGGACGGGAAGGCGATCGCTGACTCCTGCCCGTTCCATGCTGCGCAGTACGACGAAGTCTCCAAGAAGCTGATCAACTGCAACCTGTGCGCCCACCGGCTGACCGCTGGTCAAAAGCCGGCGTGCGTGGAAGCGTGTCTGTCGGGGGCACTGCAATCCGGAGACTACGAGGAGATGTCCGCACGCGCCAGGCAACTGGCGGCGAGCAAGCAACTCAAGATCTACGGGTTGCAGGAGAACGGCGGGACACACGTGATCATCCTGACGAAGACCGATCCGGTCGCGCTGGGATATCCGAAGGTCAAGGGACGCCTGCGGGCCGAACTCAACGACCTGGCTGCGGCTCCACTGGTTGCCGGAGCCTTGTACGCCGGGTTCAAGAAGTACAGCGAACGAAGGACCGCAGTCGAACAGACGGAAAACAAAAAGGCGGAGTAGTCGGGTTCGGTTTCGAGGTCCGGCAGGTCGAGCTCATCGATTCTGCCGGACCTCGAGGCTCGGCCCTGGCTGCCGTTAGCCAATCACAAAGGTGGATGAATGCAAGCACTCACTGAAACACTCGTTGAGCAGGAGGCCAAGGCAACACTGTACTCACTGCTCGCCAAGGCGCTGAATTATCCCGACGACCAGCTTGTGGACGCAATCGCGAAGGGTGAATTCGCCGAAGCGCTGGCCGGCTCCCTGGAAGCCCTCGGACAAGGCTCAATCGGGCGCCATGTCCGTCAGTTCGGCAAGGACATGCGGCGCAAGCCGATCAACCGGAAAAACCTGCTGCTGGAGCTCGAGAAGGACTACACGTGGATGTTTTTCGCCTCCAAGCCTCGGGCAGCGTACCTGTTCGAGTCCGTGTACCGGGAAGGGAAACTGCTGCAGGACTCCACGTTTGAAATTGCAGGACTTTACCGGGACGCAGGCTTGGTGCTGAACGAGGATTTCAGGCTTCCGCCGGACCACATTGCGGTGGAACTGGAATTCCTGTCGTTCCTTTTTTTCAAGGAGCTCGAAGGACACAAGAAAGAAAAACAAGAAACGGTGGCATACGCTCGCGAACTGCAGGCCGCGGTCGTGGATCGACATCTCCGCTCGTTCGCACAGAACGTGGCGGAAAGATTGACGCAGCACGCGAAAACTTCCTTTTACAAAACCGTAGCGCGGGTGCTGGGAACGATCTTCTCGCAAAAGGCGCCGGCCTGACGAAATTGCAATGGGCTAAGTGTCGCCCGCATGGAGGTTTGCCTTGAAACGCTCGCTTTATATCGCAATCGTACTGTTGCTGTTGGTTACGGCGACGTTCGGTGTAGCGCAGGTTGCTACGCCGTCAAACGATATGGTGGTCAGCACCGATTGGCTGGCGGCGCACGGAAAAGACGCGAGCCTGGTGGTGCTGCATGTTGGCGTGGACCGCAAGGCCTACGACGCGGGCCACATCCCGGGAGCGCGGTTTCTCGCCCTGAGCGACGTTTCCGTGAGCCGTAACGGCGTGCCCAACCAGGTGCCCGCGCCCGGCGATCTCAAGAAGTCCTTGGAGAAGGCCGGTGTGGGCGACGCATCATTCGTTGTTGCCTACGGGGACGGCCCCCTGCTGGCGACGCACGTTTATTTTGAGCTCGACTACATCGGCCATGGCCGGCACGCCATCCTCGACGGCGGCCTGGAAAAATGGAAAACGGAAAAACGTGCCGTAAGTGTGGTTGCAGCAGAAGTCAAGCCGGCAACGCTGACCGTGAAGTTACATCCGGAACTGCTCGTTGACCTCGCCACAATGCAAAAAATCGTGGCGGACAAGAAGACCCTGGTGATTGATGGCCGCGCCGCAGATCAATTCTCAGGCGCCATCCCCGGCGACGGCATCAAGCGCGGCGGCCACATCCCCGGCGCCAAGAATGTGTTCTGGCTGCAGGCCCTGGTCAGCAGGGAAAACCTGGCGCTGAAGCCGGTGGCCGACATCCGTGCCTTGTATGAGGCTGCCGGTGCAAAGACCGGGAAAGAAGTAGTGGTCTACTGCCGGACGGGACCGATCGCGAAGCACCAATACTTCACGCTCAAGCTCGCCGGATTTCGTCCCTTGATGTACGACGGGTCGTTCATGGAGTGGAGCAACGCCAGCGGAACGCAAGTCGAGACCGGAACGGGCGGTCTTTGATCGCCATGGCTTCGAACATCACGCGCCGCCAGTTCGTTAAGCTCTCTGCCGGTGCGAGTGCCGCGCTCGGGGTTTCTGGTACCGCGCTCGCCGAGCGGCCGCACCCGCCCGGCTGGCGCGGTTCGCAGCGGGTGGAGCAGATTGCGACCACCTGCGAGATGTGTTTCTGGCGCTGTGGCATCATCGCCGAAGTCGTCGAAGGAAAAGTTGTAAGGATCACGGGGAATCCCGATCATCCTTTGACCAAAGGGCGGTTATGCGGCCGCGGCAATGCCGGCACGGAGCTGCTCTACGATCCCGACCGGCTCAAGTACCCGCTCCTGGGAACCGGCAGACGCGGCGAGAAAAACCTGGCGCGCGCTAGCTGGGACCAGGCGCTGGACTACTTCGCCAAGCGGCTTTCCGACTTGAAAACCCAGTATGGTCCGGAAAGCGTGGCGCTATTTCCTCACGGCGTGGCGTCATCGTTTTTTGGCACGCTGATGAAAGCCTATGGCTCGCCCAACCGGGCAGAGCCTTCCTTCGCACAGTGCCGCGGTCCGCGGGATGTTGGCTATGCTCTGACATTCGGACGTGACCTGAATTCTCCTGAGCCCCTCGATCTGGAGGAAGCGAAGCTGATCGTCCTGATCGGCTCGCACATCGGCGAAAACGTATTTACGTCGCAGGTCACTGCCTTTGCCGATGCGCTCGCGCGCGGCGCCCGCCTGATCGTTGTCGACCCGCGCTTCTCCACCTCCGCGGGCAAAGCCGACTGGTGGTTGCCGATCCGCCCCGGCACGGACACGGCGCTGCTGCTGGCGTGGATGAACGTGCTGATCAGCGAAGGCGGTTACGACAAAGATTACCTCCAGGCCTACGCCACGGGATTCCCTGAACTCGAGGCCCACGTGCGCGGATTCACGCCGGAGTGGGCCGAGGCGATCACGGAATTGTCCGCTTCCGATATTCGAGAAACGGCGCGCGCCATGGCGAGTGCACGGCCGGCGGTGCTTTTGCATCCCGGCCGCCACACCAGTTGGTACGGCGACGACACGCAACGCGCGCGTGCCATGGCCATCCTTACTGCGCTGACCGGGAGTTGGGGGCGCAAGGGCGGAATTTTTCTCCCGACGCCGCTCAAGCTGGGAAAGCTGGCAACGCCGCCATTACCACAATCGCCGCGCGGGCGGGCCGACGGCGCGGGCACTCGTTTCCCATTTGCCTCGGAGGAGCAAGGCGTCACCAACGGGCTGGTGGATGCCACCCTCACCGGCAAGCCCTATCCCATCAAGGCATGGATCATCTACGGGCAAAACGTGCTGGAGAGCATTCCCGAGCGGCAAAAGACATTGCAGGCGATGGAAAAACTCGAGTTCATTGCCGTGGTCGACGTGATGCCCATGGAGCAGATCAACTACGCCGATCTGGTGTTGCCGGAAGCGACCTACCTGGAGCGCTACGATCCGCCGCACATTGTCGCGACCGCGAAGCGGCCGTTTGTGGCCATACGGCAGCCCGTAATCGAGCCGTTGCACGAGTCGCGGCCGGGTTGGTGGATCGCCAAGGAACTGGCTGGCCGGCTCGGGTTGGCGGCTTACTTCCCGTGGAACAAACCCGAGCAACAGCTTGCGGCGCTGATCCAGCCGCTGGGCGTCAGCCAGGATGCGCTGTATGCCCGCGGTGCCGTGGGGTTCGATGGCCGTCCCTACCTGGAGGATCGCCTGCCCGACGACGGCCCGCTGTTCCCGACCGCGAGCGGCAAGATCGAACTGTACTCATCGGCGCTGAAGGACGCGGGATTCGATCCACTGCCGCGGTACACGCCGCACCCGGACGCTCCTCTCGGGTATTTCCGCCTGCTTGACGGGCGCTCTCCGCTGCACTCGTTTGCGCGCACGCAGAACAACGCATTGCTCAATTCACTGGTCGCGGAGAACGAATTGTGGATCAGCGCAAAGGCAGCTCACGACCTTGGCCTGCGCGACGGGCAGAGAGTCGTGCTCGAGAACCAGGATGGGGTCAGGAGTTTACCGATCAAGTTAGCGGTCACCGAGGGCATACGCCGTGATTGCGTGTTCATGGTTCACGGATTCGGCCAGGGATCCAAACGGATGCGCCGGGCTTATGGCCGCGGCGCTTCCGATACCGGCCTGATGACGCGTGTGCAGGTGGATCCGATCATGGGCGGGACCGGCATGCGGGTCAATTTCGTGCGCGTACTGCGGCAAGAAGAAGGATAGAAGCGCATGGCACGATACGCGATGGTCGTAGACATGACGAGATGCGTGGGGTGCCAGGCTTGCACGGTGGCGTGCGACAAGGAATGGGATGTCCCGTTGGGATTTGCCCGCACGCGCGTACAGCGCACGGGTATCGTCGGGACGTTCCCCAGGCTGGCGTCCAGCTTCCGCGTGGCCCAGTGCAATCACTGCGATCGGCCTCCCTGTGCCGAGGCTTGCCCGACGGGCGCGACGCGGCAAGGCGTGGACGGAATCGTTCGCATCGACACCGGGGTCTGCATCGGCTGCGGATATTGCGTGGACGCCTGTCCTTACGACGCGCGCTTCATCAATCCGTCCACGCGCCAGGCCGAAAAGTGCGACTTCTGTGCCGCCCGCCTGGAGCGCGGCATGGAACCGGCTTGCGTCGCTACCTGCACCGCTCACGCCAAGTACTTCGGGAACCTGGAAGACTCCCGCAGCGAGGTCTTCCACATGGTTTTCGACTCGGGCGCACGAAGGCTGCAAACCGCGCAGGTGGCGGTCGCGCCCAACGTTTATTACCTCGGGAAAAAATCGGAGGTTGATCTCGCGTTCACCAAGTTTCCGCCCCATCCGCCGCGCGTCGTGAGGGCCAGGGAATTTTGGGGCAGAGTGGTGAAGCCGTTGGTTTTGGCGGCGGTGGGAGCAAGTTTTGCCGGGCAGGCAATCGCGTTCTTTCACCAGTTGCACTCGGGCGAAGATGCTGACGACAAGTAAGGCGATTATGGCAGCTCACACCATTTCGCAGTCTCCCCCACGGATCACGGCGGCGGAAGCGGATGTGCTCTTGCACCGGCAGATGAAGAAGCACGACGTGGCCATCATGCTGCTGCACTGGTTCAACGCGACGGTGTGGGGCCTCGAATTGATGACGGGCGCCGCCCTGGTTACCTCCACTTCCTTGCGAGTTGCGCCCCCGTCGTACGCCCGGATCGTGCAGGGCTTTTTCCATTCCCAGGCCAACATGCTGCAATTCCACATTGCCGTCGGAATCACCTGGGTGTTGGTGTTCGCCGTCTACGGCACGTTTGGGTTTCGGACCTACCTGCGCAAGCAGGTGCTGCAGCGCGAGGTCAGCCTGGATGGCGACGACATCCAATGGCTGCGTATCCGGCTACTGAGAATGCTCAAGCGCACCAGCGAGCCGTTGCCGCCGCAGGGTATTTACAACGCCGGCCAGAAGCTGTTCGCCATCGCGGTGTATGCGATGGCGCCGGTCATCATGATCACCGGCATCATCATGACATTTCATCTCGTGGGAACAGCCGTGGTCGGCTGGGCCGCGGTGGTGCACTTCGCGGCGGTCGGAGCGGTGCTTTCCGGACTCATCATTCACGTGTACATGGCGGCCGTGTTCCCGGAGGAAAAGCCGGCGTTCTTCTCGATGATTACCGGAAGCGTGAATGAGCTGTACGCCTACCGGCACCACTTCAAGTGGTGGAACGAAGTTTGCGGCAACCGCGGCAAGGCGGCATCGGAAAACGGCCCCGGGCCAGAGGTATCGCCGGTGAGTGCGCCGAAACCGCTTGAAAACTGCGCGCGCAGAGAGGCAGAAGAATGACGCAA
Source organism: Terriglobia bacterium (assembly GCA_020072845.1). Lineage (NCBI taxonomy): Bacteria > Pseudomonadati > Acidobacteriota > Terriglobia > Terriglobia bacterium. Next base: position 94,845 of record JAIQGF010000007.1, on the reverse strand, counting down.
CCAATCTCACTAAGCCGAAGCCGACTGCTGGGATTCGCACTGATCTTTGTTGTCGTTGGCGTAATCATGGCAACCGTTGTCAGCCAACGTGTCAAGGCGGCGGAGACCGCAGCCGCGGTGAAGGCGATCGCCGCCGACGCCGGCCATGTCGCAGCCGGCGAACTGGCGCAGTGGATTCTGGAGAAGCGTCAGGATTACCAGTTGATCGATTTACGCGATCGCTGGCACTTCGACGACTATCACATCCCGACGGCCGTCAATATCCCCTTCGCCGAGCTTTTTCGGGCCGATAACCTGCAGCGGATCGATCGCCAGAAGAAAGTCGTGGTCTACGGCCTGGGCGCGGGCAACGCGGCGCAGGCGCAGTTGCTGCTCAGCATGAAGGGATATCGGGCCTACATGTTGGAAGATGGCATCATCGCCTGGTGGGACGAGCTGATGACGCCGACCAGCCTCCGCTCCGCCAAACCTTCGTCATCCGGGTATCAGCAGGCGCGCCAGTTGCGCGAATATTTCATGACCGGAGGCCAGGCTGCGGCGCCCGCGATCCCGGCTGCTGCTCCAGTGCCCGCGGCATCGCCAACGACTCCGGCGAAAACCGCGGCTCAAGCCCCGGCCAAGCCCATTGCCAAGCCGGCGACAAAACCCGCCAAGCCGGCCAAGCCGCCTGCAGACGACAAGGAAAAACAAAAGCTCAAGCTCGGTGTCGGTTGTTCATGAGCTACAGGTTGAATCCGGCCTAGCCGTTTGCGGGCTCCAACTGCTGAAGAAGTTCTGAGACATACAGGCGAGACTTCTGAATTCTTGCGCCAAAGTGATTCTCTAGTCTTGCTTTTACCATTGTTTCCAAGTCGAGCACCTGCTCAAATCCCGTGTATTTATTGCGCCACTGTTGTTGAGGGAAATGGTAACGAATGACCGAGTTCTTGAGCGCATGCTTGTTGGTCGGGTGGCGGAAGAAATCCGGATTGTTCAGGACAAAATTAACCAGGGGAATTCGGAGCCATGCAAGCATGATCTCAGGGGTGCTGAAATAGAAAAACGGTTCATGCCGCACACGGTTTCTGCGGCACCATTCAAGGGGAGTCGTATAGGTGATATCCGCCTTCAAATATGGATCAGCCGCGGTCAAGACTTTCTTGGATGCATCGACTTCATACAGCTGCTCCCCGCCGGCCAAAACCGCAAACCCGCCCATGTTTTCGACGACAGACATCTCTTTGATCATCATGTAGCGAAAAAGCTCGCCGGCGACATAGCCATCTTCGATGTAGGTATCGAGTTCGTTCTTCACGAAATCGAAAATGTCGAGGGCATGCAGCTCCTGATGTACTTTGTTTTGCTGGCACCATCGTTTCGCATGCATGACGTCATGAGCGTTCTTGCCATCGGCAAATTCGATTGTCAGCACCTTGAATGGCAGGTTGAGTCTGAGAAAAACCTCACAAAGCGTTTCGCTGTCGACTCCGCCGCTGGAGCAGATCCAGATAGGCTTGGTGGTGGACTCGGCTAAAGAAATCGCCGCCTTTTCAAGCTCTTGAGTCCATGAGAGCGGCGTCCGCTCACAATGGGAAAATTTGAACCGGGAAGTGGCGGTCGGATAATTGGGCTCATCCCACCGATACTGCAAATTATCCATGCTCCCCATGACCGGATTATAGCTTTCAAGCCTCCCTTCCCCTGCACTACCGCGTCACATCTGGATTCCCCAAAATGGGCAGCAGTCCGTGCAGTCGTGTTTGCACATCACTGCAGGCTTAGCCGAAGGTGTGCTAGCTTTTAAGTGTTTCGAATACTCGGCCCTGCGTTGGCTTGGGCAGACTCAAGCAGGACTGGACATGAGCAAATTGAAGAAGCGGCTTAATAGTGTTTTCGTCTTTGTGATTTTCCTTTTCAGTTGCACCCGACTGGCATTCACACGCATTTGGCCCTTTCAGCAGGCGAGTCAAAAACCTCCGAGTGTTAAGGTTTTCGCGCTCACCGAGGCTGCCTGGCTGGAGCTCCGCGCTGGTGGTGCTGGCGCGGCTCAAGACAAAAGCGGATCGAAGAGCGGCGACGACAAGAAGGAACCCTCGAAAGGCAGTGAGGATAAGAAGGAGCGAGCGAAGGGTTCTGATTGCGACAAAGGCGGTTCCAAGAGCAGCGATGACAAGAAGGACGCATCGCCGAGCGCCGATGACAAGAAAAAGGATGCACCGAAGAGCGGTGAGTGCAACAACTCTGGGCCGGGGGGCGGGGATGGCGATACCGGCGGCGGTGGCGGTTAGCTGTTTTGCTCTCAGCGTTAGCTGAACAGTAGTGGAGTCCACTCCTCCTACGTTCCTGTTTTCAATCACTTAGGATGATGCACCTGTGGTTCCGCCGATACAGGAACGCCTGCGTGACCGCCCTGAGGACCGACTCATGCGACTTCGACTCCTCATTCGCGCCCTCGCGCGGCGCACTGTGGGCCATGATGGGGTTCTAGGGCTTGTTCTACGCCTTTACCACGCCGGTGCTGAAGAGAGTGGTAGTGGAGAATGCGCCGCCGGAAGCGCGCGGCCGCGCCTTCGGCATCTTCTATTTCGTCACCAGCATCGCCGCGCTACTCTCCAGCATTCTCACCGGCGAACTCTGGAAGCATTACGGCGCCGAGCTTCCGTTCCTGCTCTCCGCCGCGCTGGCCGCGGTTTCCGCCGTGCTGGTACTGATCGCACCGAAACTGCGAATCCAAGCTATGAGCGATTTGCAACTTAGGAATTAGCCAATCACGTTAGGCCGCGCTCTCGCCCTGAATGGCTCGGCGTCCGACATTCTTCAAGTCTGCAAACCGTTGTAGCCATTCCATTGGCGATCCGATTGACCGCGAGCCGTCTGTCACGACTCAACACACTCTTTTCCATTGCTCGATGCTATTCCGGCGCTCCAAGGACGGCGTGGAAGCAACTGTCAACAACAGCACGCGACCAGTCGATCTGGCCATCGCGCGAAAATGGGGCGCCTGCGGTTTGGAGTAACTTAGGAGTAAGGAGCCAGCAGTCGAGTTTCTCGGCGGCTCTGAAGGCGTGATAAAACCCGCATGAATACTGGAAAAAGAAATGGTAGGCACGAGCGGACTCGAACCGCTGACCTCTTCCGTGTCAAGGAAGCGCTCTAACCAACTGAGCTACGCGCCTACGCGTGACCTTATTGTAGCCGCGCTGCTGGTCAGGGGCAAACGCAGGCGCGTCATGGCGGTTTCCGTTACGACTCCACGCCAGCCGCTTTCGCCGCCGAGTAGAGCAGCTCGACGACCGTGCAATCGTCCTGCAGGGGGCAAGAGCCGCAGAACTCTTTGACAGCGCGGAACACGCCTTCAAATCCAGCCCCAGCGGCGGCATCGTCGAGACGCTCGTATCCGAAGAATTCGCCCGCCGCATTTTCCGCTTCCACGACGCCGTCGGTGGTGAGGAAGAGCCGGTCGCCGGGCTTGAGTTGCATGCGCATGCTGTGGAACGAAACATCGGGCAGCAAGCCGATGGCGGGATTGACATTGTCAGGTTCGATGACCTTGCCTTCCCTCAGCAGCCGGGGCGGCACGTGGCCGCAATTCAGCAGTTCCAGCCGGCCATCCGCCCATAGCCGGACGACGACCATGGTGGCGTATTTCTCGCCGACATCCTTTTCGCAGAGAAAATTGTGGGCGGCGGCGACGGCGGCTTCCAACGAGATGCCTTGCGCCAGCTGCGAATAGATCATGCCCTGGATGACGGAGCCGAGCAGCGCCGCGGAGACGCCCTTGCCGGACACGTCGGTGAGCACGACCGAGACCGAGTCGGGCGTGCGCACGACATCAAAGAAGTCGCCACCAATTTCCTGGCAAGGCAAATTACGGCCTTGGACTTCGGCAAACGGGATGTCGGGGATGCGCACCGACATGAGCCGCTGCTGGATCGCGGCCGCGATGGACAACTCCTGCTGGTAGCGGCGGGCCGCCTCTTCGACCTCCGCCAAGTGCGCGTTCTCCAGCAGGCCGGCGGCCTCTTTCGCAATCGCGTGCAGAATGTCCTGGCTCACGCCGGAGAGATCTCGAGAAGCGATACGGCTGTCGAGATAGAGCACGCCGAGAACGGGATGGCGCATCGATCCGCTCTTGCTGCCCCGCGGAGCTCCGGCCTTATCCGCGGCGGAGCTATGGGCGCGGCGCAGCGGGATAGCGATCACGGTGCGCAAATCGTGGCTTACGATGCTGGCGCGTCCCGCCAGGTCGGCGGATTGCGCGGTGTCGCCAACCACGAACTCGGAGCCGGACTCTGCGGCCTGTTGCAACAGGGAACGGGTAATGGTGCTGTCGTCTCGTAGAGTCTCGCCCTTGCTGCTGCGCCCCGCGCCGAGGTGAAGTACGCCGTCGGAGCCGCGCAGGAACACGAATCCGCGCTCGGCTCGGGTGAGGCGCAGAGTACAGTCGAGCAGGATGGCAATCACGTCAGCCAGCACCCCGGTGGTGCGCAAGCGGCGCGCCGCCTCCAGGAACAACCTGAGTTGCTGCAGTTCTGAGCCCGCTCCGGACCGCGGCGCCAGCGACATCTGGCTGAGGAAATCGGACGCGGTCGCAATGGGCGCGGTGGGATTGAAGACCAGGTAAAAATCCTCCAGGCCAAAATCGCAGCGGTCGTTCGGCTCCAGTGGGTGACGCTCGCGGCGCATGCGGTTGACATAAACCCCGCTGCGGCCGCCCTCGTCCACAATGTAGTAGCGGCCCTCTTCCGCGACAATCGAGGCGTGTTCGCGTGAAACCCGGGAGTCGGGGATGGGCAGGTCGCGGTCGGTTTTGCGGCCGATCGTAAACGGCGTGTGATCAATGACGATGCGCCGCTGCTCGGTGCCGTGGACGAACAGCAGCACCGGCGCCGATGGCGAGACCGCGGGCATGCTGGACATGGCGTGACCTTCCGGTTTTGCGATTGCCCCGGCAATCTGCCAGGACGTCCCCAATTGCGGCACCAGGGCAGTGCCCCGAATGATCAACAGCGTAGCACAAGGCGCGCGGCTGGCGGTAGTCGCCGCCTTCTTAACGACAGAGAGACAGAGGAGGTACAACCGGACCATTTCTGATTGCCGTTTCAATCACTCCGAGAGCAGAACAGAACCCGACAGTCAGGAATCGGCAATCGAAGATGGATTTCTGTTTTGTTCCTCTGTGCCCTCTGTGGCTAATGCCCGCGCTCAGGCTTGGGCGTCGGGATCGGCGAGCATCTTGGGCAGCGTGGGTTTGTGCTTCGGTCGGGTTTTCTTGGTGACGTCCGGCTCGAACCGGGTAGGCGGAGGCGCCCCGATGTGCTCCCGCGCGGCCGCTTTGACGGCGGTGACGGCGCGAAACGGCTTGGGTTTTTTCTTCTTCGCCATCGTGCTTGGACCTGCGACTCGCTGCTGTTGTTTTGGTGAACAGCATACGCCAACACTGTTACCAGGCCGGTTGTGCCATAATTTTTCCCGGCGACATCGGCGAGGTGGCCATGGACGAGCGCGATTTCTATGACGAGCGGCAGGACAAAAAAATGACCACACTGAATTGTCCACACTGCCGTCAGCCCGGGGAATACGAGCTCGGCTGGATCGTGCGCACCAAGAAGCGTCAACTGCCCGGCCGCGCCGATGAGCGCGATCGTGCGAAATTTGCCAAGGCCCGCTCCTACATGGTCCGGCGCGACGACATGGTGATGTGCAAGAACGTGCGCTGCCGCAAGCGCTTTGAAGTCTCCGGCGTGCAATCGGTGGCATTCCTCGACTAGGCGGTCCGCTTACATTTTCTTCCACCTTCAGGGGTTCATACTCCCCGTACCGGAGCCCCGCTTTCGGCCGGGGTTTTTGTTTTGCCAAATCAGGACAGAACCGCATAGGCAACTCTGGCCATGTCCTTTCGAAGCGGCGCCCGCGTCATTTATACTGCGCGTTTGCGTGGGCGGTGACGAACCCGCTCGTCGCATTTATACGAGGTGCGGCTTGAAAATTCTGGTATGCATGAAACAGGTTCCGCAGAAAGACGCTCCGTTGAAGCTAAACGAGAGCGGAACCTGGATCCGCGAGGATGTTTCCTACGAAGTGAACGAGCCGGATGCGTACGCTCTGGAAGAGGCTTTGCGGCAGAAAGAGAAACACGGCGGTGAGGTGGTGGTGATCACCGCCGGCCCGGCGCGCGCGCAGCAGGTGTTGCGCGAGGCGCTGGCCAAGGGGGCCGATCGCGCCATTCACCTTGAGGATGCCGGCTTTGTCGGCCTCGACGCCTTCAACACGGCGCGGGCATTTGCCGCCACTATTCAAGATGAGAAATTTGACCTCGTCTTTACCGGACTGCAATCGGACGACTATGGCTTCGCGCAGACCGGTGTCCTCCTGGCCGAATTGCTCGGGTGGCCGCACGCCACCATCATCATGCAGATTGAAAAGAAGGATGGCGGCATCCGCGTCAAGCGGGAACTCGAGGCCGGGTTCTTCCAGTATGTGGACATGCCGGTCCCGGCGGTGCTGACCATCCAGTCGGGCATCAACAAGCTGCGCTACGCGACGCTGATCGGGATTAAGCAGGCCAAGAACAAGCCCATGAAAAAAGTGACGATGACCGAGGTGCAATCGGCGCTCGGTCCCAACCTTCAGCAGATTCGGCGACTCTACGTACCGGAGAAGACCAAGAAGACAGAGATGCTGCAAGGCGGGCCCTCCGAAATCGCGAAAAAGCTGGTGGAGAAGCTGCGGGATGAAGCACGAGTGATCTGAAGGGGCGGCCTGAACGTGTGTGATCCGCTTCCTGGCCGCCGGGGAAGCGGTTGTGATAATGCGTACCTCAGCAGCGACAAGGTGCGTTATGGCAGTCCACAGCGATGAAGAAAGAGTTCGGGAAAAGGGCCTGAGCCTGGAAGTGATCGGCGGGATGATTTGTTTTTTCGACTTCCTCATCCTGTTTTTTCTGCCCGCCGGTCTGAAGTTGGGCCACAAGTCAACGTTCGTGGCGCTCATGGCGGCGCTGGCCGTGGTGGGGTTGGCGCTGATCGTGAGCGGTTACCTGATTCGGGCGAGGGCGGAATAGCGGCCCGTCGCGAGTGCTCCGTGGCACGACCCGGCTGTAAACCGGGGCTCGAGGGAACCAACATTTTTCTAGCAGAGAGAAGGCACTGATGGCTGACACCATTCTTGTGATCGTCGAGCAACGCGAAGGCAAGCTGAACCGCGTTTCGATCGAAACCATTGCGGGCGCGCAGGCGATCGCCGCCGAAACCGGCTGGACGCTGGAAGCGGCGGTGGCCGGCAGCGGCGTGGGCGAGATCGCCAAAGAAGTTGCGGCCAGGAAGCTGGCCAAGGTTTACGCGGTCGAATCGGCGAAGCTGGAGCCGTACACCCCGGATGGATTCATCGCGGCGCTCAAGCAGTTCATTGGACTGCGCCAGCCGCGCTTGGTGCTGATGCCGCACACCTACCAGGTACGTGACTTCGCGCCGCAACTGGGGGCTGCGATGGGACGCTCGCTGGTCAGCGACTGCACCGGCTTCCGCAAAGAGGGCAGCGACCTGTTGTTTACGCGGCAAATGTTCCAGGGGAAATTTGCTGCTGACGTGGCCTTGGGTGGCGATCCCCCGTACTTTGTGACCTTCCAGACCGGCGCCTTTCGCGCCGATAAAGCGGAAACGGGCGCCGCCGCCGCACCCGTCGAAACCGTCAACGTTGAAATCGGCGAAGGCGTGATCCGTACCCATCCCGAGGCGCCGTTCAAGGAAGCGAAGCAGGCCGTGGATTTGACCCAGGCGGAAATCATTGTGGCCGTCGGCCGCGGAATCAAGGAACAGAAGAATATCGATCTCGCCAGGCAACTGGCCGACGCGCTGGGCGGGGAACTGGCGGCGTCACGACCGATCTGCGACTCCGGCTGGCTGCCGATGGATCGGCAGATCGGATCCTCAGGCCAGACCGTGGCGCCCAAGCTGTACCTCGCGCTCGGCATCAGCGGCGCGATTCAGCACATTGTCGGCATGAAGGGCTCGCGCACCATCGTCGCGGTGAACAAAGATGCGGAAGCGCCGATTTTCGAAGTCGCGGATTTGGGCGTGGTCGGAAACCTGTTCGACATCGTGCCGCCGCTGATTGAAGAAGTGAAGAAAGCGAAGGGCGCGTAAAATCAGAGTCGCAAGTAAATAATTTGAGATGGCGAGCAAATCCCACAGCTCGGGACCTGGGTTCTCCGGCATTGTCGAACAATGGCGAAGAGAACGTAACTCAGTGCGGCGACGTAAATCCGACCCGCTCATGGAGCGCATTCGCGCACGCCGCGAACGCATCCGCAAGCGCGTTGGCCTGCTCGACGACTCTGTTGATCTAGTCCGCGAAGATCGGGACAGGTGAAGATTGCGGTACGTGATCGACGCCAGCGCGGTGCTGAAGTCCTTACTTGCGGAAACCGACAGCGCTCCAGCCGATGCATTAATTGCGAGTCATCGCGACGGATCCTCGTCACTCATCGCCCCCGATCTCATTGTGGCTGAGGTCGGCAATGCACTGTGGAAACGCTGCGAAATCCGGAGGCAGATCACAGCTCGTGAGGCCCGCGAGGCATTCACCGATTTCCTTGCGCTGGGCGTGCTTCTTCATCCATCTGTGGCGCTGGCCGGTGCAGCCATGAACATCGCAATCAGGGAGCATCATCCGATCTATGACTGTTTCTACATTGCCTTGGCGGAGCAGGCGAGTTGTGCATTCGTAACTGCGGATGAAAAGCTTCGCATGAAGTTCAAGCGCCACTCCATCATCGGTCTGAGCAGCTTCACAACATGATCACGTTCCGAAAACCTGTCGAAGGTATCGAGCGCCCGCAAATGGAAGCCGACGTCGTGATCGTCGGAGGCGGGCCTGCCGGACTCGCCTGCGCCCTCCGGCTTTCGCAGCTCATTGACGAGCACAACGCCAGGCATTCCGACGCGCAGCTCTCCAAGGAAAACATCTACATTCTCGAGAAGGCGCGCGAGATCGGCCAGCACTGCCTCTCCGGCGCGCTGCTCGATCCGCGGTCCATGCGCGAACTGCTGCCCGATTTCGAAAAAGAAGCGCCGCTGGAGGCGCCGGTCAGCAGGGAATCCGTCTATTTCCTCACCCGGAGCGGAAAATTCAAATTTCCCATCACGCCGCCGCCCATGCGCGATCACGGCAACTACGTGATCTCGCTGAACCGATTCGCCAAGTGGATGGGCGAAAAAGTTGAGGCCACCGGCATCACCATTTTCACCGGATTTGCCGGGGCAGAATTGCTGGTGGAAGGCGATCGGGTGGTCGGCGTGCGCACCGATGATAAAGGCGTGGACAAAACCGGTCAGCAGAAAGGGAATTTCGAACCGGGGTACGATCTCAAGGCCAAAGTGGTGGTGCTTGCCGAGGGCACGCGTGGCTCGCTGACCAAGCAGCTTGTCGGACGATTCCAACTCGACAAAAACCGCAACCCGCAGACTTACGGCGTCGGCGTCAAGGAATTGTGGGAGGTGCCGGCGGGGCGGATCGTTCCCGGCGAAGTGATCTACACCATGGGCTGGCCGCTCACCGCGCGCGAATACGGCGGCGCCTGGATCTACGGCGGCAAGGACAACGTAGTGTCGCTGGGTTTCGTCACCGGTCTCGACTATCCCGATCCCCGGCTCGACCCCCAGCACGTGCTTCAGGAGTTCAAGAAACATCCGTTTGCGGCCAAGCTGCTCGCGGGCGGGCACATGATCCGCTATGGCGCCAAGTCGCTGCCCTACGGAGGATGGTGGTCCATCCCGCCGGTCTCCGGCGACGGGTGGATGATTCTGGGGGACTCCGCGGGTTTCCTGAATTCGCAGCGGCTCAAGGGCATCCACCTGGCCATCAAGAGCGGCATGCTGGCCGCCGAAACCGTCATCGACGCGATGGTCGCAGGCGACTTCACCAAGAGCACGCTGAATCTCTACGCCAGCCGCGTCGAAAAAAGTTGGATCAAGCAGGAGCTGTGGCCGGTGCGGAACTTCCACCAGGGCTTCGAGCACGGCTTCTGGCACGGCATGTTCCACGCGGCCCTGCAACAAGTCACCGGCGGGCGGGGGCTGCATGAGAAGTACGTGTCCGAAGCGGGACATCGCCGCCTGAAAAAATTGTCGCAACTGCCGGCCGACGGAGGCGCCGAAGCCCACCTTCTCAATGACACCAAGGGCGACGGCAAGCTGACCTTCGACAAGCTGACCGATCTTTATCACTCGGGCACCAAGCACGAGGAGGACCAGCCGGCGCACCTGGTGATTCACGATACCAACATCTGCAACACTCGCTGCGTGACCGAGTATGGCAATCCCTGCCAGCACTTCTGTCCGGCGAATGTGTACGAAATGGTGGAAGCGTCAGACGTGCCCGGCGGCAAGCAGATTCACCTGAACGCATCGAACTGCGTGCACTGCAAAACGTGCGACATCATGGATCCCTACGAGATCATCACCTGGGTGCCACCGGAAGGCGGCGGCGGGCCGAGCTACGACGGCATGTGACGGCCTTCTGCGCGCGTCGCCACCGCGCGCACAAGTCAGGTTACAATCTCTCCGTGCCCTTAACGTTTGCGCATCCTGCCGCGGTGCTGCCGTTGCGCCGCTGCGGCTTGGTTATTTCGGCCATGGTAGTTGGCAGCATGGCCCCGGACTGCGAGTACTTCTTTGGCCTGCGGCACCCGGCCTCGCACGCCATGCCGGGTGTGGTTACGTTTACGTTTCCGCTCGCACTGGCTGTGCTTGTCATTTTCCACGCGATCGTCAAATGGCCGCTGATTTCGCTAATGCCGGCCGGGATGCAGGCACGCTTGATCGGCCCGGCGCGGCGCTTCCGCTGGTTTCCGGCGAACAGGTTCCTGTTGATTCTGCTGTCGCTGGCAATCGGCATCGCCACTCACATTCTGTTGGACGGATTCACTCACCCGGACAGTTGGGCCATACTGCATTTCGCGGCGCTGCGCACCATGGTGCCGATTCCGGCGCATCGCCCCATGCCGATGTACGCACTCTTGCAGTATGGGACATCCGCGGTGGGCCTACTCGCGCTGGCAATCGGTTCGGCTTTCTGGTACAGGCGCGCGGCCGCGGAGAGTGTGCTGCTGCGCCCGCAATTCTCCGCGGCCGTGAAGTGGACGATCCTATCCGTCATGCTGGCGACGGCGGTGGTGCTGGGTTATGTGAACGGAGCCGCCTGGTACGGCCAGGTATTTCGCGGGGCTTCGGCGCGCGTGCGTTTTGTCTTCAGTTTTGCGATTTCCACCAGCATCGTCGCCGCGGTCGAGCTGTTCGGATTCAGCGTAATTTGGCAGACCTGGCTGGGCCGCCGCGAGACCGTATCGGACAGCCACACCGCTTGATCGCAAGGAGCTGAATAAAGGCTGCAGCAGAGGGAATCGGGTCCCTGGCTCGCCACATCCCTGATGAAGGCAATCGTCCTAGAATCGGTCAGCAAAGCGTTTCGCCCGCGGCTTGGTTTATTCGATCACGGCCGGGGACAATCGCAGCGGGCGGCGATCCACGCGGTGCGGCAGGTGTCCTTGACGGTCGAGCGCGGCCACGTTCTGGTCCTGCTGGGTCCCAACGGCAGCGGGAAATCGACGCTGTTGAAGCTGATCGCAACCATGCTGCTGCCCGACGAGGGCCGCATCGAGATTGAGGGCGATGATGCCGTTCGTCATCCTGAGCAGGCGGTCAGGAAAGTTGCCCTGGCGGTCACCTCCGAACGCTCATTCTTCCCGCGGCTGACCGCGCGCGAAAACCTGGATTTCCATGCCGTGCTCGACGAGGTCCCGGCGAGGTTGCGCGCACGCCGCGTGGATGAAGTCCTGGAAATCACCGGACTGGCGGGCGTAGCCGGCAGGCTGGTGCAGAGCTTTTCGGCCGGCATGTATCAGCGCTTGGGGATTTCGCGCGCCTTGCTGAAGAGTCCCGCCCTCTTGCTGCTCGATGAACCCTCCAACAGCCTCGATCCCGACACCGCCTCCGCCTTTTGGAGTTGGGTCCGGGAGAGCGCCGGCGCCGGCATCACGGTCGTGGTGGCGACGCACAGCTTTGAAGAGGCGGTCAACGTCGGGCGTCAAATCGCGGTGTTGCGGCAAGGCGAGCTGGTGGGCCTGCACGCGATTGATTCCCAAACCAGCGTCGAAGACCTGCGCCGCTATTATCACCAGCACGTTTCCACTCCCGGCGTCGCCGCTGCCCTGCCATGGAAGGCCCACAGTGTCGCGTCTGCTTGAAAAATTCGTGGCCTTTCTCCGCCGCGACCTGCTCATCGCCCCGATCGCGCTGGTCACCGAGCTGGCGGGAGCGTACTACCTGGCGCGGGCCATCGGCGGCGGGTTCCGTCCGGACGGTTTCGATTATTTCTCCTTCCTGCTGGTGGGGACGCGCATCACCCAGGTAATCGTCGTGACCATGCATGCCTTCGTCGGCAGCGTGCGCGATGCGCAACTCTCGGGGACATTGGAAATGATGATGGCCACCGCCACGCGCCCCTTGACCGTGATGCTGCTCTCGTCGGCGGTGCTGCTCATCAACCGCGTCGTCCTGTTTTTTGCGTATCTGGCGTGCGGCTTCGCCCTTTTCCGCGCGCCCATTCACTCCCCGAACCTGCTGGCGATCGCCGCGGTGTTGCTGGTGCTCGCGGTCATGACGGTCAGCCTGGGACTGTGCGCCGCTTCCATCCAGTTGCACTTCCAGAGAGGCAGCTCCGCCGTCTGGCTGTTCGGTACGGTCGTATGGCTGTGTTCCGGCGCCATGTTCCCGGTGAGCACGCTGCCGGCCGCTCTGCGTACCATCTCGCGTTTACTGCCGGTCACCTACATCGTGAACGCCGCCCGCGACGTGTTGCTGCTCAAAGCCACGCTGCCCGAGGTGGCGCGGCCCGTCCTCATCCTGGCCGCGATCACGGCGCTGCTCCTGCCCGCCGCCATTTGGTTGTTTTCCACCGTGCTGCGCACCGCGCGCTTGCGCGGAACCCTCTCCGTGTACTGAGCTTCGATCGCCGCGGTCTGTGCTCGCGGCCGGAATAATTCCCGGCAGCGACATTGATCGTGTTTCGACATACCGGTTCAGCCGCTCGCGGCCGCCCGGCTTTGGAAAATCCATCGGGTTACAGAGTTTACTTTCTCGGTTCCTGGGTACCTGAACGGTCATTGACCCCATTTGGGAAGCAAGTTAGCATGCGGCCAATTGCCAGAAGTCTCGTTGTCGTTCGCATCACGTTTGCAGGCAGTGGCCACGAACGGATTGGCGTTGCACGAATTCTTGTGGGCTGAGGTGAAGTACCTTGACATTTGCGAAAGAAGTTGCCGCGCGGCTGGCTCAATTTACCCTTTTACTCGCCTTCGTCGGGTTGACAGGCCTTCCCGGGCTCGCGCAGAAACGCGCGATCCAGCCAGACATCGGGCTGGTGCAAGACCGGAATGATCGCCACACTGTCGTTACTGATACCGATGCCAATGATGTGCAGGAGCCCGCGATCCAACCTAGTACCCATACCAATTCCACCAATACCAATGAAGTGCAGCAGCGCGCGAACCAGCCACACATCGGGCTGGTGCAAGACTGGAGTCATCGCCACATTGTTTTCACCAATACCAACGATGTGCAGACGCGGGTGAAGCAAGCCAGCGACCTGCGCGCTCTGTCGTTCTGGATCAAGCGTACGCGGGTGCAAAACCCGAATGGGTTCGCCGGAGGGCCGATTGAACTTCCGCGCGAGGCAACCCCCAGCAGGTTGAAGAGAAAGGGCGGCGGCACAGGCGGCGGCGCCATCAGCGGCGTGTCCGTGGATTGGGCGCTGCCGCTGGGCAAAGGCATTGGCGCCAGCATCGCCAATTACGGCGGCCTGGCTGCGGGCGCGTACCCTGCCAAATACTCCTTCGACATCAACGCCACCCCGGACTGCATCAACGACTACATTGCCATGGGGCTGAACACCCCGGGCTCGGCGACTACTCCCAATGTCGTAGGCATTAACAATCTCTACTCGAATTCCGTCGGCGGCGGTTTCTGCAGCGGAACGGGTCCGGCCGCGTACTTTGCCTATTTCACCGCGTCGGCCAACCCGACGTCGGTAGTGGTCTCGCTGGACGGCACCAAGATCGCGTGGGTGGAGAACGCTGCCACCGCAGTTTTCCACGTGCTGGCGTGGAAGGCGAACGACGGGACCTTGGCGGCGCCGGTGCAATTGAGTTTGCATGTGGTGGCGGCCGCCCCGGTGGTGAATAGTGGAACCATGACCAGCTTGAATCTGGCCTCCACCGACACCAACTCGTCGCCGTATTACGACTACACCACCGACACGGCGTATGTCGGCAACAACAACGGCCAGTTGTTCAAGATCAAGAACGTATTCTGCCAGACCATCGCCAGTCCCGGTGCTAACAGTACTTGCGCAGGCGCAGCGCCCAGTCTAGCGGCTCCCGGAGACGGGTGGGCGGCGAACCCGGTTTCGATTATCGCTGGCCAAATCTTGACCTCGCCCGTGTTGGACACTTATATAACCGCCCCTGCGGCCGTCCCGCTGGTGTTTGTCGGGGCATCGGGCGGCACCGTGCGCGCGCGCATCGCCTCCTCCGGCGCTGCCCCCACAACCAACTCTCTCGCCGTGGGTGACGGCTCGGCCAGCGGCGGGATCGTCGATCCCCCCGTGATTGACGTAACCAATCACAAGCTTTACGTGGCCACCGGCTGCAATGGCACGAGTGCGTTGGCGGTCCAGAATCCCTATAACTCTAACGGTTTCGGAGCGTCGCTCACGGCCAACATTGGCCGCAAGACCAACATTGTGACGGCCTGTCCGACGGACAACATGCACGCCCCCACGCCGGACGACGCCTATATCACGGCCATCCAGAGCAGCACCACCACGTTCAGTGGCAACATGATCTTCTGCGGTGCGACGCAAGCCGGTAACTCCAATTACCAGGCGGTGCTCTACAAGTTTCCAGTCACCAACGGGACCATGGGGACTACGCCTGTGACGAGCGGCAATACGGTAGCGGACGGGTTTGGCGTCACCGCCGCCGACGCCGAATGTAGCTCGATAACCGACGTGTTCAATAGCAACTTCGCAGCGCCGACGGAGCGCATTTACATGGGAATCGGCGGAACCCTGGATGGGCATCTGCGCAGCTTCGACGCCGCCTTCACCACGCCCGCCGTCAGTGCGGCAAAAACGGTGACCCCAGCCTGGACGGTCGACGCAAGCAACGTGGTTACGTTCCCCGTCCCCAACAGCCCGGTGACGATCGGACCGGGTAACTACGTAACCATTGCCGGCACCGCCAACGGCACCTGCGGCGGGAACACGAACGGGACCTTCGAGGTGACTACGTCTACCACGACGCAGATCCAATTCGTCAACCCTGCCCGCGTCTCTTGCACCGGGACGGCAGCAGGCACCGCCACGAGCGACAACACCATTCCCGGCATCTCGTTAGTTGACATCACGGTGCCTCTGGTGGCGCAGACGACGCGGGCCACCAGCGGGATCATTATTGACAACGTAAAGGCCACCGGCTCCTTTGCGGAAGCGTCCAACATTTACTTCACGCAACTGGCGCCGGGGAATATCGCCGGGGGAAGCTGCCCGGCCACGGCAACCATCACTACCATCACTTTTGGTGGTACGACCGTGACCGTCAATACCGCTGCTGCACATGGTCTCGCCGTCGGAGACACGGTAACCATCTCCGGCAATGCCACTGCGGCTAACAACGGTGTTTGGACGGTTCTCGCTACGCCCCTCACCACGCGTTTCACTTACACCGACGCCGCTGGAGGCGCCGGCGCCGGCGGCAGCGTGTTCGCCAACACTTGCATTTACAAATTGTCGCAATCGGGCTTGCAGTAGAATGAAGGCAGGAGTGAATAACCATATGTCTAACGAAGACCGCTCAACCGCGCAGTCGAATCCGGCGGCCGAGGGTAAGCTGCCGAAGAAGCCGTATCAGAAGCCTTCGTTCCGTCATGAGCGGATCTTCGAAACCATGGCGCTGAGCTGTGGCAAGCACGACTCCACCCAGCAGCAGTGTCACCTCAACACCAAGAGCTCCTAGGCCGGGCGACGCTTGCTTGCGGTGGGCGACAGTCCGGCTATGACCGTAGCGCTCGACGTGCTGAAGCAATTCGGCCGTTTGCGCCTGCGGGCCTGGGGAGAGAGCATGCTCCCCTCGGTGTGGCCGGGCGACGTGCTCACCCTCAAGCGGTGCCGTCCTGAACAGCTAAAGCGGGGCGAGATCGTGCTCTACCGGCGCGGCGAGCGCCTGTTTATCCACCGCGTCACCCGCATTCGGGAGGCCGAGGGAGAGAGGTGGGTCGTCACGCAGGGCGATGCGACTCCGCATTCCGATCCGCCGGTGGCGGCTTCGCAAGTTCTGGGTTGCGTGACCAACATCGCGCGCGGCGCGCGTGGGGTGTGCCGGACGCGCTGGGGACGGGCGCCGCAGTTGGCGTCGTTCCTGTTTCGGCGAGCATGGTCCAGCCGCGTGGCGCTGCGGGTACACGCGTGGCGGCGGAGCATGACGTTCTGAGCTTACCCGGCCGATCGAACGAGGATATGTGTCCGTAGCCGCGCCAACCACGCTCGACCGGATCGCCATTCACATCGGGGGCATCGCCATTGATGTGCGCACCTCCGACCCCGTCTTCCAGGACATGCTGCGGTCGCGCTATGACACGTTTGTGGACGACGCCGCCGCGCCGGAGTTCGAGTTGGCGGTGGAGCTGTGCGCGCCGGAGTCTTCCCATCCCGACGAGGACGTCAAGGTGTGGTGCCGCGACGGGCTGTGGTCCATGCGCCGGGGCGACTTCCGCGCCGAGTGGAATCCGGCCGAAGGCCGCGGCCGCGTCCGCCAGACGGCGAATCCCTACTCCATCGATGCCGTGCTGCGCATCCTGCACAGCCTTATCCTGGCGCGCCAGGGCGGATTCCTGCTGCATGCCGCCGGCGCTATCCGCAACGGCAAGGCGTTCCTGTTTTCCGGAATTTCAGGCGCAGGCAAGACCACCATATCGCGGCTGGCGCCGGCGGACGTTACGCTGCTCACGGACGAGATTTCCTACGTCCGCCGCGAGGCCGGCGGCTACCGCGCCTACGGTACGCCGTTCGCGGGCGAGCTGGCGAAAATTGGGGAAAACATTTCGGCGCCGCTGGAGGCGGTCTATTTTCTCGTGCAGGGTCCGGAAAACCGCTTCGCGCCGGTTGATCCTGCCGAAGCCGCCGGCATGCTGCTGAGAAATACTTTATTCTTCGCTCACGAGCCGGAGCTGGTGCGAACGGTGTTTCAGAATGCATGCGAATTTGCGACGCGGGTGCGCATGGAGCGGCTGGTGTTCGTTCCCGACGCCCGCGTATGGGAGTTGATCGGGTGATGTACATTGCACGGAGTTCGGCGATAGCTTCCCGCAACCTGGGTGGCGAGACCATCGTCATGTCAGCGGTGGATTCCACCTTGTTTACCCTCAACCCGGTGGCGACGGCGATCTGGGAATCGGCCGATGGCGCGACCCCGCTGCGTGACATCGTGGAGCAGCGCGTCTGCCGCGACTTTGCGGTGGACGCGGACGCGGCGTACCAGGACGCCTCGTCGTTCGTGCAGGAACTGGCGCAGCACGGGATCCTGCTGGTTTCACCGGATCCGATTGGGGAAAGCGCGAAGTTGCCACAACAGGAGCCGCGATGAGCCTGATGGTCGACGTCAATGCGCGCGCGCTGGCGCTGGGCATTCCCATCAGCGCGCAGCTCGACATTACCTACCGCTGCAATGAGCGTTGCGAGCACTGCTACCTCGACCACGACGACAAAGGCGAGCTCAGCCTTGCGGAGATCAAGGACCTGCTGAAGCAGTTGGCCGAGGCAGGCATCTTGTTTCTCACCATCAGCGGTGGAGAGCCGCTCCTGCGGCAAGATTTCTTCGACATCGTTACTTATGCCCGCTCGCTGCTGTTCAACGTCAAGATCAAGAGCAACGCGGTCATGATCCGCGAAAAAGAGGCGCAGCGGCTCAAGAACCTCGGTGTGGAACAGGTGCAGATCAGTATTTACTCGGATCGCCCCGAGGTGCACGACGGCATTACCAAGCTGCCCGGCTCGTTGAAGCGAAGCATCGCCGCCATCCGTTTCTTGAAGTCGCAGGGGCTGAAGGTGACGATTGCCAATGTCCTCATGCGGCAGAACATGGACCACCATCTCGGCGTCCATGAGTTGGCGGCGGAACTGGGCGCCAATTACACCCTCGATCCCACCATCACGCCGATGATGGACGGGAATCCGTCGACCCTGCGCATGCGGGCTACGACCAAGGTTTTGCAGGAGACATTCCGGGATCCCGCCGTGGTCGGCAACGTCGAGGAGTTTTGCGCTCCGCCGCCCGCGGCCGACGACGACGTCATGGATGGATTGCCGTGCAGCGCCGGACACACCGCGTGCTACGTCTCGCCCTATGGCGACGTTTATCCCTGCGTGCAGTTTCCGCTGCCCTGTGGGAACGTAAGGCGGCAGAGATTTATTGACATCTGGAAGGACTCGCCGCAGTTGAAGGAAGTGCGCGCCATCCGCGCCCGCGATCTGCCCACCTGCTCCAGTTGCACTCACGTCGCGTCCTGCACGCGCTGCCCGGGCTTGGCTTACATGGAAGGCGACATGCACGGGCCCTCCACGGCGGACTGCGAGAAGTCGTTCGTGCGCACGGGAATTCCTACCGCGAACATGCTGGCACGCGGAATCAATGCCGCGGCGGCACTCGCAGGACTGGTGCAGATCCGCCTGCAATAGATCTGCGGCCCTTTCAGCCCCGGACGCTGCGGTACACCATGCGCCCCGCCTTCGCGACCCCGCGCAGCACGCGCATGCCGGAGTAAAGGAAATGGACGGGGCGCGGCAGGCGCACGGTCGTCCATTCCTGCATGGTCGGCGTCAGCACGAACCGCGAAGCGTAGCGGACTCGATCCTGCCAGCGTTCGCGGACGCGCAGCAGAAAGCCATGGAACTGCACGTCCGAGAATCCCTCGTGGAATAACAACTCCCGCCTGACTTCGCCGGCGAGTGCCGCCACCGCTCGATCCTGCGCGATGGCTTGCTGGACATCGGCCGGCAGCGGCGTGTGGAACACCGACTGCACCAGCGCCAGCGCGAGCAGGACGATTCTCTCGATCCCCGCGCCGCGCGCTCTTCGGAGTACCTGGCCGAAGTTGATCTCCGGCGTAATCGCAATGAGCCGGTGGATGTCCAGCATCCACGCAAGCTTTCTCCACAGGTGATGTGCGCCGTGAACGCTGAGCGCCAGCAGCAGGTTTTCCGGCGACAACGCGGGCGCTTGCATCCCCCCGACAACCACCGTCTCCAGGGGAGCCCAGAGTTCCTGCGCCGGAAGCGCCATCGAGAAGTGTCGCGGAGCGATGTCCCAGTGCAATTCGATCAGGATTCCCGCCGGGCTCGAGAATGCCAGTTCATAGTTCGAGTCCAGGAATCGCTCCTGGTGCTCCTCCTTCACCGGGTACACCTGTGAGTATCCGGCATGGCGCATGGCCGCCGCCGCCGCCGCAACCTGTGCGCGCTTGACCAGGACGTCGAGGTCGGAATATTCCCGAGACGCGACGTCGCCGTACAGCGATACTGCCAGGGCCGGGCCTTTGAAAGGAATCGCTTCGATCTTGATTGACGACAGCAGTTGCAGGATGCGCACCAGTTCACTGGTCATCACCAGGCTGCGGCGCACGTGCAACTCAAACCGGTGGCGAACTGCCGCCCGCACTTCCGGGTCCAGGAATTGGTTCAGCGGCTCCAGGCGGCTGGCCAGCGCCGGGAACACTCCTTGCGTTTCGGCCAGCTCGAAAACCGGTGTCCAGTCCAGGTTTTTGCGGGTTTCGCTGCAATACTCGTCAAGCTGATCCGGGTCTGCGAGAGCGCGGATCAGCAACCCCTGCGCTGGGTCGAATTCGGCAGTATCGGCGTGAACGATGGGAGTTGCCTTGCTGACGATGGATACTCCTCAATGCTGCTGGCGTCAACGCCCGGATCAGCACAGGGTAATGTCGTGCACCAGCACCGGTCCGTTGTGGTGGGCCGCCAGCGGTTGCCCGGCGCCTTCCACCTCTTCGGCGCTCGCCAGGGCCGCCATGACGTAAAAGAGCGCCGCATTTGCGCCCACATGCAGGTTGAAGTCCATGAAACTGTGCACCAGGATCCCGGTGCACGCCAGCGTGGCCGCCATTTTCGCCGACGACACAAAACCCGGCGGGACTCTGGGCCGCAACCCCGAGCGGAACATCGCAATCACGAACCACAACATGATGGCGAAGCCGATGACTCCGGTTTCTGCCAGCAATTGCAAGTAATCATTGTGCGCCGCGTTCACGAAACGATCGCTGTAGAAGGTCTGGAATCGGGGGAAAACACGGGTAAAGCAGTCCAACCCCCATCCCGCGATCGGCCTCGCCTTGGCCATCAACAGCGTGTCTTTAAACAATGCCAGCCGGAAGCGCGCATCCAGCGTGTTGCTCATGGTGGCGCCGTCGGCAGTATAGGCACTCTCAATGCGGTCGGTGACCCGCGAGCCTCCGGCCCATGCCAGGAAGACCACTCCGATCACCGCCAGGATGGCAACGTCGCGAAGCCGCTCGCTGGACCGGCCGCGAAGCAGCAAGAGCGCCGCCCCCAGCACGACTTGCGCCGCGAAGGAAATCATGCCCCCGCGTGATCCCGACAGGAAAATGGTACTCCCCATCATCAGGGCGGCGAATCCCAGCAGCACCGTCTGCGCTCCGGAGTTGCGGCGCCGCATCATCAACGCCAGCGGCAGCGGTGTCAACAGTTCCATCAACCCTGCCCAGTGGCTGTGGTTGACGTAAGGGCCGAAGCCCCAGGCGGTGAATTGGGGCCGCCGGACCCAGTAAATCTTCCCATTCGCCGTGAAGTCCTGGATGATGCCAAACACCGCCAGCATGGCCCCGAAGATCGTCATGCCGGTCAGGAAGCCATGAATTTGCTGGCGGCTATGGAAGCACTGGATGGCGACAAACATCAGCAGCCCGTATGCAAGGTAACGGATGGCCTCCTGCAACGTCGCATAGCGATAGGCCGAGATTCCGGTGACCAGTTGCACCGCAACCAGCAGGGCGAAGGCGAGCGCCGGAAGGTAAAGCGGGCTGGGTCGTAATTCGATGGCCCCTTGCACCACCTGGTGCGCTGCCCACAGCAGGAACAACCCTGCGGCCGCGCACTCGAGGATTAATTCGGACCAGGGCTCCGTCGTGCCAAATGCCAGCACGGCGAAGGCGATGACGATGCCGAGTCCTAACAGAAGCACGCGGTTCCACCAGGATGCGCGATCACTTGCTTCCGGCCAGGTCAAACTCGAGGATGTACCGAACGCCGCCGAAACGGGCATTTTCACCGGCACGCCTCCGGTGCGACGCGCGTCAGGCGCACATCGTCGGCCCACGCGCGCCCGCGAATGGTCGTCAGAGGGCGCTCATGCACGATTCTCAAGTCCAGGAAATACGTGCCCGGATCGGTGCGGAACGTCTGCCGGCGCTGCTCCCATCCGTGCGTACCCGTCATGGATTCGGTCAGCACGTAACTGCGCGAGGTCTTTTCATCGCGCAGGGAGAATTGCGGGCCGCCGACACCCTCTAACTCGCTGGTACGCAAGAATGCCGAGAACTCATAGCACTCGCCGGCGTCCACCGGGATGATCTGCCGCAAACCCAACTCGGCCACCGGTTGGCCGGTAAACGTCATCAGCAGCGCGTGGGTTCCTCCGTGAACTCCCGTAGTGTCGATCTCCAGGGGCACGGCGTCGTTGCGGTTGTAGTGCCAGTCGAAGCCGTCATTCAGGATGTTGTTTTCGAATCGCCCGTTCACCACCAGGTTATCGGTGTACTGATACGGCTCCAGTTCGGGGTTCACCTTGGCGAGGTCATTCCAGGCGGAACGTGCGCGTGCCGAATCGTTGCGCTCGATCAAAGAGGAAAAATAGGCTCTCGTGGATCCGAGGTATACGCGTTTGCCCAGCCCCAGCATGCGCGACCAGATCATGTCGGCAGCATCGAAGCGGTTGGTCCTCACCGCCAGGTTGCTGAAATCAACATACAGATTCGGGTTGCGCGGGATTACTTCTTCGAGCACACGCGCGTAATCGTTGTTGGTGGCGCGCAAGCTGAGCAGGATGGCCCGCCCCAGATGCTTGTATGTGGGGTCACCTTCCAGGGTGGCCCGCAACAGCGGCAGCGCGCGGTCCGTGTTGCCGGCCACGAGATAAAAGTTGCCGGCTTCCCATGCAATGTCGGGGTCGTGCGCATCGAAGCGCACGGCGTTTTCGATTGCGTTACGCTCGGCCGCCGCGTCACCCGTGTATTCATACGCCAGCCCCAGGTCCAGCCAGTAGCGTGCGTGGCGGGGATCCAGCGAGAGGGCACGCTGCGTCGGCGCAATCGATCCCGGAATATCCTGCAGGAGTACGGAGCGCACCCTGCCCAGCCGGTACCAGGCCTCGGCGTTCTGCGGTTCCAATCGCACCGCGCGCTCCAGCACCTCGGGGTCGGTGCTGTCCAGGGAATGCGAAACCACGTAACCGCGCCCCGCTCGATACACGTATCCCGCGATCAGGCCCAGGCAGAGCAGGCCGTACAGGAGCTTGCGTCCGGGAGAGTGCAGCTCGATGCGCATACGAAGTTCGCGGCCGTGCCTGGCAATCCTAAGCAAAGCCAGCCCGGCCGCCGACGATCAGCTTTGCCGCGATTCGCTCTGTCGCGATTCGCTTTGCCGCGATTCGTTGTAGTAGCGGTTCTTCTGCCCGTAACCATACGCGTAATAGTAGTAGTAGGACCCGGGCGAGGTCAGGTCCACGCCGTTCAATAACGTGCCGGTCACGCGCGCATTCACCTGCAGGAGCAGGTCGCGCGCCTGCCGGAGCGCGTTCTTCGTGGTGACGTCGGAGCGAACCACCAGGACCACCGAATCGGCATACACCGAGAGCACCACCGCGTCGGTCACCGAAAGCACCGGCGGCGTGTCAATGAGGACGTGATCGTATTCCTGCTTCCACTTCGTCAGGCATTCTTGGAAGAACTTGGAGGAGAGCAGCTCCGCCGGTTGCGGCGGCGGCGGCCCCGCCGGCACGGCCCACAAGTTGGGGATCTGCTGCGACTTCAGGACGATGCTGTCGAAGCCCTTGCCCGTGGCCAGCAGCGTGCTCATCCCGGTGCGGTTCGGCATGCCCAGCGCGCGGTGAATGCTGGGACGCCGCAGATCGCAATCCACCAGCAAGACGCGCGCGCCCATCTGCGTCAGCACCACGGCGCAGTTGATCGCGGTGGAGGTCTTGCCCTCCTGCGGCAGCGGGCTGGTGATCACGATCGTCTTCGGCGGTGTGCCCGAGCCGGAGAGCAGCAGCGACGTCCGCAGCGCGCGGTACGCCTCGGCGGACTGCGAACGCGGACGGAAATGGGCTACCATCTGCGATTCGCCATGGTCTGGGGCAGCAGCCGTACTGGACCGAGCCAGCAATTTCCGGACCGGCGCGCGCGCGCTCAGCGGAATCACTCCCAACGACGGCAGCGCGGCGGCGGCTTCCGCCTCTTCCGGGGAACTGACGGTGGTATCCAGCGACTCGATCAGGAACGCCAGGCCTACGCCGCTGGCCAGGCCCAGTAACAAGCCCAGCATCACGTTGAGCCGCTTATTCGGCCGCGCCGGATGTGACGGCACGGCGGCGCCGTCCACCACCCGCACGTTGCTGGAATTCAACCCCGCCGAGACCTGCGCCTCCTTCAACTTCTGGAGAAGTCCGTCGTAGAGTTGCCGGCTGGTGTCCGCGTCGCGCTTCAGCATCGTGTACTCGATCGCGTTCTCGCTGAGCGCATTGGCTTCCAGCTTTTGATTCTCGAACTCATGCCGAAACATGCTCTCGCGCTGGGCCGCAATCTGGTACTCGCTGCGCAGCCGTGCCGCGCTGCGCTTGAGTTCCCCCTGGATGGAAAGCTCCACTGCTGCCAGTTGGTTGCGCACCTCCGCCATTTTCGGGTGCGACGGCCCGTACAGCACCTGCATTTGTGCAATCTGCGTCTTCAGCGCAGCTTCTTGCGCCTTCAGAGTGCCCAGCAACGTGTTTTCACCTGACTTGGACAGGTTCGCAATCAGTTCGGGGTCGTCGGTTTGCGTGATCCGGTAGTTGGCCTCCTTCTGGATGCGTTCCGCCTCGGCCTGTGTCAACTGCCGGTTCAGCTCATCCAGCTTGGAGAGAGTGATGTTCTGTTTATCATCCACGCCGACGATCTGCTTTTGCTTCTGGTAATCCACCAGCCGCTGCTGCGAAGTCTCCGCCTTCAGGCGCAGATCGGTCAGTTGCTTCGACAGCCATTCCGACGCCTGCATCGTCGACTCGAAATGGCTGCGGATATTGCGTTCAATGTAGGCATCAATCGTGGTGTTCACGATTTCCGCGGCCACTTGCGGACTGGCACTGGCATAGCGGATGTCCACCAGCCGCGTCCGCGGCACCGTGCTGACGCTCAGGCCGGACTTGATCTTGCCCGCCGAACGCGCGGTCTGCGTCACGTCGAGCTTTCCCGAGTCTCCGGCCATGGTGGCGGCGCTCGCCTTGATTCCCAGGTAAGTAGCCGAGGGCCCGGAGAGCCGCCGCGCCACATCGGCCGACAGCGCATCGCTCTGCAAGATCTTGACCTGGGTCTCGAGCTCGACCGCGTCGTCATCGCCCCCGCCGCCGGCAAACGCGCTGGAGTCCTTGAACGGCAGGATGTCCTGTGCGGGCCGGTTGATTTCGATTCGTCCCGTCGCCTCATAAATGGGCGTCATCCGCACCGTGGCGATGGTCGCCAGCGTCGTCACGATCACCAGGGACGCCAGGATCAGCCAGCGGTGCTTGTACAACGTGCGCAGGTACTCCCAGATCGAGACACCTGGTTGTTGTACGGGATAGTAGCCGGAGGTTATCGGAATGGCGGGAAATTCAACCGATTGGGGCTCGTAAGGAACAGGAATGTTGTTCCCTGCGCTCAACTGCCTCTGATCCATCATGCTCCTGGCGGCACGCCGTCGATTACGGCAGAGGCCACGATGTTGGCCGATAGTAGCAGTTTTTCTGCTTTATTAAAACGCTCTGTATGTGCCGTGGAGAACAGGCGATAATGACTTTTTGCACACATCTGATTCTTGCCCGGAACTTTCGACGCGTACTCGCGGGTGCTATATTCCTGACAACGGCGGAAACCTGATGCGGAAGAACGCGGGCGGAACTCCGCGTCCAGCGCTGGTTTTGGGCGATGCAGGCGGGCGGGAAGGTTTTCCATACCGCGTCCACGAGCCGTTTCTGGCGACAACACCCGGCGTGCGATCTCGCGCCGGCCGGCGGAAACGCAACCCTGCGCTGCTTTCCTCCCGGCGCAAGAGGAACCTTTTTAGTTAACCATGTGCGGCATCGCGGGACTCTTGAAGCTGTCCGGACCGGTGACATCGCAGGATGTGACCGCCGTGTTGCGCATGCTCGACGCCGAGGTCCACCGCGGTCCTGACGATTGGGGCGTTCTCTTCCCCGAATCCCTCGCCGACGATCCCCTGGTACGGCGGGAGATTGAGGCCCGTGGTCGCGGTCACGATTTCCGCTACGCCGCGTCCGCTTCGGGCGCGGCGGCCGTGCTCGGCGCGCGCCGCCTTTCCATCATCGACCTTTCGGAGAAGGCGCGCATGCCGATGGGCAGCTCCGACGGCCGAACCTGGATCACCTACAACGGCGAGATCTACAATTTCCGCGAACTGCGCTCGCAGTTGATGGAGCGCGGCTACCGCTTCCGCTCCGACTCCGATACCGAGGTCCTTCTCCACGGCTACGAAGAATGGGGTGACGGTCTGCTGCCGCGCCTCCGCGGCATGTTTGCCTGCGCCTTGCTGCGCACCGGCAGCGCGCCGGCGCTGCTGCTCGCCAAAGACCGCTTCGGCATCAAGCCGCTCTACTACTATGCCGACGACGAGCGATTCCTGTTCGCCTCCGAAGTGCAATCGCTGATGGCCAGCGGCTTGGTCCCGTACCAGCACAATCTTGAAACCATGGTGCGCTTCCTGCAATTGGGATCGGTGCCTTTGCCGCTGACCACCATTCGCGGCGTACACGCCCTGCCCGCCGCGCACATGCTCACCTGTGACCGTGGAAACCTTCACAAGCGGAAGTACTGGGACCTCAACCAGTGTTTTCATCCCGAGGCTGCGGCCGACCATGCCGACGATCGCCTCTTGCCGCTGCTCACCGATGCCGTGCGCGTCCACTCCGTCAGCGACGTGCCTCTCGGGATCTTTCTCAGCGGCGGCATCGATTCCTCCGCGCTCGTTGCGTTGGCCAGTCTTGCCGGCCAAAAGCCAATCAAGACCGTTTCCGTCACCTTCAATGAACCCGAATTCGACGAGTCCCTCTACGCCCGCGTGATCGCCAGGAAGTACGGCACGCAACACGGCGAGGTCCGCCTGACCCGGCGCGACTTCTTTCAGGAATTACCCCGCATCTTTGACGCCATGGACCAGCCGACGGTTGACGGCGTCAACACCTACTTCGTTTCCAAGGCGGCCAAAGCGTTCGGTTTGACCGTGGTCTTTGCCGGCACCGGCGCCGACGAGCTGTTCCTTGGCTACCAGCATTTGCAGCGCGCCGCCACCCTGTCAACGGTCTCGCGGTTCATGGCGCGCATTCCCAGGGAAGTGCGCTCCCCTCTGGTGCGCACCGCCTACAATACCGGGCTGCCCTATGGACGCCGTGAAAAGCTCACCTACCTGCACCATCCCACGCCGGAGAACATGTATCTCCTGTTCCGCGGCCTCTTCGGCCCACAACAGATCCAGGAATTTCTTGGCGTCACCCAACGCGAGGTGCGCGACCTCGGCGTCTGCATTCCCGGTTCCGGCAGCCTGCCCCGCACCAGCTTTGTCGATTCCCTCGTCGCCCTCGAGTTTCACCACTACCTGCAGAACCAGTTGTTGAAAGACACCGATGTCATGAGCATGCGGCATTCCATCGAAGCTCGTGTTCCTTATCTCGACAATGATGTTGTCGCCGGCGTGCTCGCCGTCTCCGCCGCCAAGCGCTTGCGTGGTAATTCGCCCAAGCCGCTGCTGGTCAACGCTCTGGGGGATGCCCTGCCACGCATTGTCTGGGACCGTCCGAAGAAGGGCTTCAGCTTTCCCTTCGGCGAGTGGTTGCGGGCCGACCCCGGACTCCTCGAGGCCGATGTCCAATCGCGCCGGCTGTTCGAATCCCGCGCTGTCCAGGAATTGTGGTCGCAATTCAGGAAGGGCGGAGTGCATTGGTCGCGGCCGTGGGCCCTTTCGGTCCTGGCCCGGGCCATGGAGACCCAGCGCCCCGCCGCCGCTGCCGCGCGCGCCGGCGCCGCGCCCGTGGCCCGCGTCACTTCGTCCGACACCGTATCCGCATCCACCCTTGGCGTGAAGCCGGCGTCGCTCCATCACGTTCCCCGTATGCGCCGCGGCGCTCCGCGCACGGGACAGCAACGCGTGTTGGTGCTGTTCACCGATCTGTTCGACGCTGTCGGCGGCATCCAGACCTTCAATCGTTCGCTGGTCAAGGCCCTCGACGGCATCGCCGCATCGCGCGGCTGGCAGGTCGAGCTGCTGGTCCTCAATGACCGTCGACGCACCGCATACGATTCTCCCTATTTCAACCCGGAACTCGTCTCCTGCCATGCCTTCCAGCGGAACACGGCGCGCTTTACGATCGCCGCTATGCAGCATGCCCGGCGCGCCACCACGGCCATCATCGGACACGTCAATTTTTGCCCGGTTTTGCCGCTGATGAAGATGTCGGCCCCGGCCGTCTATTCCGTGCTGGTCGCGCACGGGATCGAAGTATGGAAGCCGCTGCCCGCGTTGCAGCGCTGGGGGGTGCGGCGCCTGGATGAAATCCTGACGGTCAGCGACTTTACCCGCGACGAGATGCTCCTCCACAACCAGATCAACGGTCTGGCCTTTACCACCTTTCCCGACACGCTGGATCCGTTCTACGGCGGCGCCGACATCGCGACCGGCGACCCTCGCGCCCTGCTTCATCTGCCGCCCGGCCCCATGTTGCTCAGCGTGTCGCGACTCCATCAGACCGAATTCTACAAACGCATTGATCTCATCTTGGAGGCGATGCCCGCGGTTTTGAAGCAGGCGCCCGACACCTTCCTCGTGGTTGTCGGTGAAGGCAGCGATCGCGCCCGCCTGCAGCGCCTCGCCGCCCAGCTTCGCATCGATGATAGAGTGAAGTTCACCGGCCGCGTTTCGGAGCGCGAATTGCCGCTGTACTACCAGGCCTGCGACATGTTCGTGCTCCCCAGCCTCAAGGAAGGGTTCGGCATCGTGTTCTTGGAAGCCATGCAGTACGGCAAACCTTGCATCGGCGCGCGCGCCGCCGCCGTGCCCGAGGTCATTGTTGACGGCGAAACCGGCCTGTTGACCGCACCCGGCGATCCCCGCAGCCTGGAGCTCGCCATCATGACCTTGATTGCCGACGAACCCTCGCGCCTCATGATGGGGCGCGCCGGGCTGCGGCGGCTGGAAAACAATTTTTCCTTCAACATGTTTCGCCAGCGACTCGAGGAGGTGCTGTGGCGGCCCCCGGAGTGAGCGAACCACAGGTCAACGCGATGCAGCACCTGCCGGCCGGCGTGGTCGCTCCCGCGCCGGCGGTCACCTTGATTGCCCCCTCGCGAGGCTTGTCCGCGGTCAACCTGCGCGAGATTTGGGAGTATCGCGAACTGCTGTACTTTCTTGCTTGGCGCGACATCAAGGTACGCTACAAGCAGACCGCGCTCGGCGCCGCCTGGGCTCTGCTGCAGCCGCTCTTTCTGATGGCGATTTTCACCCTGCTCTTTAGCCGCGTCGCCAAGGTCCCGGTTTCGGTGCCGTATCCGATCTTCGCCTTTTGCGGACTCTTGCCTTGGCAGTTGTTCGCCTTCGGTCTTTCGCAGTCGAGCAACAGCCTGGTGCAGAGCCAAAACCTGATCAGCAAAGTCTATTTTCCGCGGCTGGTGATCCCCATCGCCTCCGTCCTTGCCGGCCTGCTGGATTTCGCCATCGCTTTTCTCCTGCTGTTGGCGATGATGGCGTACTATCGCGTCCCGCCCGGCAAAGGCGTGATCTTGTTGCCCGTGTTCGTGCTGTTCGCCGTGATTACTTCCTTGACCGCGGGCGTTTGGCTCTCCGCCATCAACGTCCGCTACCGCGACGTTCAGTACACTCTCGGTTTTCTTGTCCAATTCTGGATGCTCGCCACCCCGGTCGGCTATCCCGCTTCCGTGGTTCCTGCGCGCTGGCGGTGGGTGCTTGTGCTCAATCCCATGGCGGGTGTCGTCGAAGGCTTTCGTTGGGCGCTGCTCGGGACCGGCCCGAGTCCCGGCGCCATGCTGGGCGTATCGGTCGGACTGGTGCTGTTACTGCTCATTGCCGGCCTCCACTACTTCCGCCGCATGGAAAAGACTTTCGCCGACATCGTGTGAGCCGCAGCTCAGCTCCGCGGTCGCTTCGCCATCGGACCGGGCGCTGATGGAAGTCAATGGCAGAAGGCGCTGGCTCCCGAAATCCTCGACTATCTGTACCGGCGAGGGTTCGAAGTGTGGTACATCACGCCGGGATATGTGGACCCGCGCAGCGGCCAAATGTTGCAATATGACGTGCTGCTGGCACGAACCGAACATCGGCTGGCGGACTGGGAAGCTCATGGTGGCGAATCATGCGCCTGGCTTCCCGCGTCAACTTTCATTCGGTTATAATCCGGCTACTCTCCATTTTTGTTCATGAGCAACATCGCCATTCATTGCGCATCGCTCAGCAAGCGCTACCGGATTGGCGAGCGTCCCACGAACTCCTTGCGGGAAGCGCTCATGCACCGGCTGGCAGCTCCGCTCCGCCGCCACAAGGGCGCCCATGGAAATGATTCGACGATCTGGGCTTTGCGCGACCTCTCATGCCAGATCGGCGAGGGGGAAGTCGTCGGGATCATCGGGCGCAATGGCGCCGGCAAGAGCACCCTGCTGAAGGTGCTGTCTCGCATCACGGAGCCGACCCAGGGCTTTGCGGAAGTGCGCGGGCGGGTAGGTTCGCTGCTGGAGGTGGGCACCGGGTTTCATCCCGAGCTGACCGGGCGCGAGAACATCTACTTGAACGGGGCAATCCTCGGCATGAGGAAGGCGGAGATCGCGCGCAAGTTCGACGAAATCGTGGCGTTTGCGGAAATCGAGAAATTCCTGGACACGCCCGTCAAGCGCTATTCCAGCGGCATGTACGTGCGCTTGGCGTTTGCCGTGGCGGCGCACCTGGAAACGGAAATCCTCCTGGTCGACGAAGTGCTGGCGGTGGGAGACGCACAGTTCCAGAAAAAGTGTTTCGAAAAGGTGCGCTCAGTGGGACAAAGCGGGCGGACCATCCTGTTCGTCAGCCACAACATGTCGGCGCTGCGGCAGGTGTGTCAGCGCGGGATCGCGCTGGAGAGCGGGGGCATTGTCGCCGACGGTGAGATTAATGACGTCGCCGACAAGTACTTGGCGAGCGTACAGATGGCGCTCGCGACTGAAATGCAGGCGGAAACACCCACCTGCATCGTCAGGGATGTCCAGATCCGGTCCCTCAGCAGCCCGGTGATCAAGACTTTCGACCGGGTCGAGGTACGGGTGCGATTCACCGCGAAGACGGCGATGAAAGGGCCGGGAATCTACGTCTCGTTTTTGACTTTGGACGGGCAGCGGATCGCGGGCGTGCCGTCGAATGATTTGGCAACCTTTCCGCCGCTGGCGGCAAAGGAATCGGTGGAAATGGGCTTCGTGATCGAAGACTTTCCGCTGCTGGCGGGTGCTTACGACCTGGAGGTGCAGTTGCGGGACGTCCGGGAGCTGAAGTACGAGTTTGTGCCCGCCATGTTCCGCTTCACGGTGGTGGAGACGCCGGTGTATGGGGCCCGCAAGCTCGAGGGAGGATGGTTCGGAAATGTGGGTCTGCAAGCGCGTGCGTTCTGTGCAACCTTCGATGGCCCAGCGGCAGGTCAGGATTGAAGTGATACAGTGCGACTGACGCCATGAATAAGTAAGATGGCGATTTCCAACTGGAGGCAATCCGAGGTGGTGCAATTCATCCGACGCGCGGGGCGCGCCCTGTATCGCGAGAGCCCGGAACACAACTTCAAACGCATTGGGCAGGCATTGACGGCGCGGCGGCAGGAGCGGCAGGAGCCAACGACGCTGGCGCCGCATTACATCGGCCTCGAGGAACTATTTAACGCCGGTTGCGTCGGCGACCTGGTTGCGTTCCAACTGGCGCGTCAGGAATGCAATGAAATCACCATCCTGGGCGATAAAGCACTCCTCGATTCGTGGCAGTTGCCCTCACGGTGTCCGGGTATTACGCCGCAGATTGTGAATTGGGACTGGCAAGACGCGCCGCCGGCGGCGCCGGGATTAGTGTTGATAGCGCGGATCCCGATGACCGACGAGCACTGGAAAACCGTGGCAAAGCTGCAAACAGCCGTCGGTTCCCGGATCGCTGTGATCACTCAATTGTTGCTGCCCTTCACCCAGGTTACGGCGCTGATGGCGAGAGTTGATTACGCAGTGACTTCGCTGAATGACCTGGTGGGTTTCTATCTCGGGCGTGAACTGTACGGGATTACGCCGTACGAGGAAGCGCCGGCGGTTTCCCCGTTTCGTGAATTGGACCGGCTCCTGCCGCTCAAGGGGAAAAGAGTGATCGAATTCGGACCCTTGGAAGGGGCGCAGACGGCGGCCATCCTGAAATTGGGAGCGGCGCAAGTAGATTGTGTGGAAGCACGGGGAGAAAATGCGGCCAAGACTATGGCTGCGGCGCAGGCCTTCGCATGGCACGGAGTGAAGGTCATTATGGATGACTTCCACAACGTCAGCGGCCGTACCTACGGACGCTACGATCTGGTATTCGCCCACGGCGTTTACTACCACAGCATTGCGCCGTTCATCTTCCTGGAGAACCTGATCTCCCTTTCCGACCACGTATTCCTCGGCGGATTTTGTGCCACCGACGACATGCCCGCAGGACCGTGGACAGTATTGCGATATGAGGGAGATGAATACCGGGCCAAGACATACGAAGAACCCACAACCCTTTCGACCTCAGGCATCAACACCTTCAGCTATCTGTTTGACAAGCAGGATCTGCAGAGGTTCTTCTGCAGCAGAGGATTCAGTTTGCAGGTGATCAGTGACACGCCGCAAAGCGCAGTCGCCGGAAGGTATATACGTTTTCTGGCATCCCGACAAACGGCCGACAGAACGGCAAAGGACAGAGGACTTCGATGGCGTCATTCGTGAGGCGCGCAGGCGGCGTGTTGATGCGCGCGCTGCAAGATCCTTTCTTGCAATACCGGCGGATGAGGTGGCGTTGCGGCCTCACCGTATTCCAACCATTGCTCGATGGCGCGGGCGTGTACCTTTATCCTGCGGAAGAACTCTCGCGACACCTGCTGTATCTCGATTTCGAAGGCGCCGTGCGGCGAGCAATGCAGGATGTCCTCGCACCGGGAATGACCTTCATTGATGTGGGAGCAAACCTTGGACTGTACACGGTGCTGGCGGCCAAACTGGTCGGGGCGACGGGGCGCGTGCTGGCGTTCGAACCCTCGGAGCGGGATTGGAAGCGTGCGCGGAGAGCGATCGAGCGCAATGGATTGCAGAATGTCGAGTTGTTCCGTGTGGCCCTCAGCAACGCCGACGGAACGATTTCCTTAAACGTCTGCGAACCGGCTTACGGCGGATGCAACTCCGTTGGAACGGTGACCCATGAAGCGGCAGTCGGCCACGTTTCGCACGTCGAGCAGGTGACCTGCCGCACGCTCGATTGCTTTCTCGCGGAGAAGCAAGTTCGGCGGGTGGATGTCATGAAGCTGGACGTCGAGGGAGCCGAGCAGTTGGTGCTGCTCGGTGGCAAGGAACTGTTCACCGGCGCCGGCGCACCGGTCCTGTTCTGCGAACTGTCCGACTGGACCGCGCGCGGGCTGGGGACAACTGCGGCAGAGACCTGGGACCTGATGGTGTCGTACGGGTACAAGGTTTACTCGATCCAACGGAGCGAAGGCGGATACCGCTTGGCACAGTGTCCGCGGACCGAACGGATCGAGTACGACGACGTATTGGCGTTGAAGCCTGGGCACGTGAGTGACCTGGCTGGTCGAATCAGGTTTCCCCAATGAAAGAGAGCGGGATATTTCGGCAAAGCCATTGCGCCGCGACGCCCGCGCAGAGAGCGGCCTTGCTGCGTCATAACAACATCCCGGAGGCACTGGCGGCGTTGCGCTCACGGCCGGCGGTGAACCGGTAAACGGATGGACCGTCCCCCCAAGATCTCCGTGGTGACGCCCAATTTCAACGGGGCGGAATACTTGGAGCAGACGATTGCCTCGGTTTTGGGGCAGAACTATCCCAACCTCGAATTCATGGTGATTGACGCCGCCTCGACTGACGGTAGCGTGGAGATCATCCGCAAGTACGAAAAGCAATTGGCGTGGTGGACGTCACGGCCGGACAAGGGTCACGTCTATGCGATTCAAGAAGGACTGCAGCGCTCGACCGGCGAAATCATGGCGTGGCTGAGCAGCGATGACATGTACCTGCCGGGAGCATTTTCCACGGTGGCAGAGATTTTCTCGCAGCATCCGGAGGTGGAGTGGTTGGCCACCACAATGCCGGCGGCGTGGAACGAGAATGGTCAGGCGGTGCTGGTTAAAGAACTGCATGGGTTTAATCGCGATTCGTTCTTGCGCGGGGCAAACCTGCCAGGCGGGGATGTGTACACGCGCGGAGCGATCCAGCAGGAGTCCACGTTCTGGCGGCGGTCGCTGTGGGACCGGGCCGGGGCGTATTTAGACACGTCGGTACCGCTGGCGTTCGACTTCGAGCTCTGGGCGCGGTTTTATCAGCACGCGGAACTGTATGGAGTGCGCGCGCTGCTGGGAGGATTCCGTTTCCGCAAGAACCAGAACACGGACCGGTATGCAAAGGAATACCGCGAGGAATGCGGCGCCATCCTCAGTCGGTACGGCGGAATTCCGTATGGTCGGACGCAATCGTGGCTGCGCCGCAACCTGGCGTGGCGCGTGGTTCCGTTACTGAAACGGGTGCCGCGGGCGACCTCGTCAGGAGTGTTGTTTCCAGCAAAGGTCTGGGTCCATTCCGGCCGCGGCGGCGCTTGGACGTTAACCACCAAGCTCATAATTTGAGCTTACAATCTGAACCATTTCCTCCAGCAAGGCGGCAACATGAATTCGGTGTTGATAACAGGCTCTTCGGGCTTGATTGGTTCGGAATGTGTCAGTTATTTTGACCGGCTGGGATGGCGCGTCCACGGCATTGATAACAACATGCGCATGTCGTTTTTCGGGCCGGATGGCGACACCTCGTGGAACCTGAAGCGGTTGCGCGACACCTGCCATCATTTCGAACATCACGAGCTGGACATCCGCGACCGCGGCCGAATCCTCGACCTGGTGAAGCAATTGCGGCCGGCGCTGCTGATCCATTGCGCCGCTCAGCCCTCGCACGACCTCGCAAAGGACCGCCCGTTCGACGATTTCGAGATCAACGCCACCGGCACGCTGATCCTGTTGGAGGCGACGCGCCAGTTCTGCGCGCAATCGCCGTTTATCTTCATGAGCACGAACAAGGTTTATGGCGATGCGCCCAACGAGCTGCCGCTGAACGAGCTGGAGACGCGCTGGGAGTATGCGCGCCCGGAAGACTGGAATGGCATCAGCGAGTCGTGCCGCATTGATGCCACGCTGCACAGCCTGTTTGGCGCATCCAAAGCGGCGGCCGACCTGGTCGTGCAGGAATACGGGCGGTATTTCAACATGCCGACCGTATGCTTCCGCGGCGGATGTTTGACGGGACCCAACCATTCCAGCGCGGAGTTGCACGGCTTCCTGGCGTACCTGGCGCGCTGCTTTCGCGAAGACCGTGCGTACCGCGTCTACGGCTACAAAGGCAAGCAGGTGCGCGACAACATCCACTCGCAGGACGTGTGCGACGCGTTCTTCGCCTTCTACCAGTCGCCGCGCTGCGCCGCGGTGTACAACCTGGGCGGCGGGAGAGCCAATTCGATTTCCATCATCGAGGCGATCGCCCGGCTGGGCGACCTGTTCGGGAAGAAGTTGACCACAGAATACGTGGACAAGAACCGGGTCGGCGACCACATCTGCTACATCAGCGACCTGGGGCGGTTTCAGACCGACTACCCCCAATGGCGTATCCAGGTGCCGCTGGAGGAAATCTTGCTACAGTTCGTGACGCCAAGCGTGCGGGCCGTTACGGCCTGAGATTTCCTGATGCCAACCGTCCCCCAGCAAACTTCCACGGAAAAGTCGGGGCAGCGACCCGTGGTCAGTTCTCCCGAGAGCAGTTTGCCGGCCACCCAGGAGACTCAGAGCGCGCCGGCACTGCTATTCGTTTTCGAATTTCCGCCGTGCGATGCGACTGCCGGACCCATCCTGATGGCTCGGTTGCTGAAGGGTTATGCCAACGACAAGCTGCATGTGCTGGCGGGCTCTCACTTCCTGAAACGCTTTCAAAGCGGCCGCCTCGACTGTCATCACCTGTCGTTTCCCCAAACCAGCAACACTGGACGATGGGGGCTGGGCCGGCTGAAACAACTGCTGGAGCCGGCGTTGTTGCCGGTGCTGGCCGTTTACTGCTGGTGGGTGATTCGCCGGTACCGCATCGCGGCGGTGCTGAGCGTTGCCCACAACATGTTCTTCCTGGCAGCGGCAGTGGCGGCGCGCCTGGCCCGCGTGCCCTTCGTCCTGGTCGTTCACGATGACTGGATTGACTCCATGCGGTCGCGGATGTGGGTGCCGAGCGCAGCGGCGCGCTGGTGCTATCGCCGGGTCTTGCGCGGCGCGACCCAGATTTACGCGGTGTCCCCGGGGATGCAGCAAGCGCTGCGGCAAGAGTACGGCGTGGAGTCGGAGGTGCAATTGCCGGCATCGGAAGCGCAGCCGGCAAGTGGAGACCCGGGTAGCGCGCGCGACACGTTGCGGGTCGCATACGCGGGCACGATGACGGATGTGACCGTCCCGAGTATTGACTTGCTGGTGAAGGCGCTGCAATCGCCGGCGTTGTCGGGAATCAAGTGGTCGCTGGACCTCTACGGAGCATTGCCGAAGTACCTGCGACAATCCGGGTGGGACGATGAGCGGGTTCACGCGCATGGCTGGGCGCCGCAGCCGGAAGTGCAGGCCGCTTTGCGCCAGGCCGATGTGCTCTATTTGCCGTATTCGTTCGATGACGCGCATTTGAGAGTCGTGCAGACGTCGTTTCCATCGAAGTTGGCCGAATATCTGGCGGCAGGGAAGCCTGTCCTGATTTGTGCGCCTCCGCAAAGCGGCGTCGTGCCTTATGCGCGCGAGGGCGGGTTTGCCGAGTTGGTGGATTGCCCAAGCAAAGACCTGCTGGCTGCGGCACTGGTGCGCTTGGCGACTTCACCGGAGCACCGGCAACGGCTGGCGGCCCGAAGTTTGCAGGTGTTCGCCGAAAACCACGACATCCTGCGCCAGCAGCGCGAGTTCCTGGCTTGCATTGCGCGCCTGGTGCAGCAGCAGGGACAGCTCCGCGAACGGGTGCCAAACCCATCGCTTCGCAATGCCGTGCAACCCAGGACGTTTCGAGTTCTGATTATCTTCAACGACGTATCCCTCTACGGCATGGAACGAGCGACGATTGAGACCTTTGACCTGCTCCGGCCTGAGGTCGAGCCGCTTTTCCTGATGACCTACACCGCGCACCGCCTCGATTTGCCGGTATTGCGGGAGATCAAACGGCGGCAGTTGGCCCACACGTTCCTGAGCGACTGGCAAGGCTGGCCGAGGCTGGCAAAGCCGGCCGGCGCCGCGCACCTCTTGCGGATGTTCTGGGCGTTCGTTCGGGGCAATATGGACTCTCTTCGGGCAGCGCGGGGACAGGATGCCATCTACCTTCCTTCGGCAAACCATCTTGGCTTGGCACTGCTGCCGGCCCTTTGGTTTCGGCTGAGCGGACGCCGTGTTCTAGTCCACTTTCACGAACTGGCGCCGAAGCCGACGTCCGTGGAACGCTGGGCGTACCGAATCGTCACCGACGCAATCCATAACACCGAGTCGGGAATGCAGATTACGCTGGCCGGCAACCCGGCCCTGCGGCATAAGCGTAACGCGGCCCTCTCCATTCGCACTGACACGAGCCAGGGCGAGAGTGAAAGTGCCGATGTGCGGCGGCAATTTGCGGGCAAGCGCAACCTTTTCTTTGTGGGGCAGGTGTCTCACCACAAAGGCACGGACCTCTTGCTGGATGCGGTGAAGATGCTGGCGCCGGATCATCCCGATCTAGCCCTGCACATTTTTGGCGGATGCGCCGATGAAGCCAGGCTGCGGGCGGATATTTCCTCGCGTGGCCTGGACGAAATGGTGCAACTCTGGGGATTTCGGGAGGATGTCGTCGGCCTCATGCGGTTCGCGGAGATACAGATCTATCCCACTCCACCGTCGCGATATGGCGAGTCGTTTGGCCGCTCGGTGGTCGAAGCCATGGCCAAGGGCGTCCCGGCGGTATGCTTTCGCAGTGGTGTTTTGCCGGAGATCGTTGACCATGGCCGCACCGGATGGGTATGCGATTCGGAGAGCGCGGCGGCGCTGGCCGATGGCATTCGCGCTCTTCTGGACGATCCACCGCTTCGCGAGCGCCTGGCGCGCGGTGCCCGCGAAAAGTACGAAACACATTACGCAGACGCCACCGTCCGGAAGCGCTGGCTGGAATGGCTGCAACCATGAATGCTCTGCTTCACTTTCTCCGTGTTGCCGTCGGACTGGACGAACAATCCTCGCAACTCACCGCGGCCGAAACCGAACTCCTTCTCCGCCACCTGGAGGGCGCCCAGGTATTCGTCGAAATCGGCTGCTACGAGGGTAAGACTTCCTGCGCGGCGGCGCGGCGCGGCGTGCGCCGGGTGTATTCCGTCGATCCATTCCCCTCGGGGCGCCTCGCCATCTGCGACGGCGAATGGATTGCTCGCATTCAGCGGCGCCGCGACAAGTGCCAGAATCTTACGGCTGTTTCGCAGGTATTGAGGTGCGTGAGCACCGTGTTCTTGGACATGCACGAATGGATACGCCATTCTTTATCGTGGGCTATAACCGGCGGCAGCTATGCTAACATCGTAAAAATTCATCAGCAGCGGCACAAAAGTGAATACGCAACGCGGGCCCCGGCTTGATGTTTGATCGCAGAGAACTTTCAACATGCCATTGCGCCACATTCCAGTCGGACGGCCGCAAGGTAATATCCGGACGCGCGATGACGCCGCCCAACTGCTCCACTATTTGGCTTTTCCTGTCCTGGTTACAGCCTTCGCCTCGCTAACCGGCGCCGGTTCTCCTACCCTCGTGCAAACAGTGCTTTCTTTTGTGCTGTTGCAGATTGCGTGGGCCTCCTGGGTCTCCTGGAAAGCAAAGCCGCCGGCGGAGAAGGATTTTCCGTTTTTTGCCATTATCGCCGCTATGTTCTGGCTGGCGTACGGCCTGCCGCTGTTTTGGAGCCGGGAAGAGAGCTGGCGTTTTGCCGGAGGCTTCGTCTCCGCTGAAGGAATCCTCCGAGCACAGTTACTCGCTTTGCTCGGAATCGTGTCCCTTTATTTCGGGATGCATCTCGGTGTCGGGCGCCGGCTACGCACCATACCCACGCTTGATCTGCGCGACTCGACCGCGTCGCCCAAGTACCTCATGGCCGCGATGCTGTTCGGGGTTTCATTGCGCTACTTCCCCACTCTTGGCGGCATGCTTGGAGGTTCGTTCCGTCAGGTATTTGCCATCCTGCGCGGTACCCTTCCCCTGGTCGCGTACGCCATCCTGCTGCGGCGCAGCCTCATGCGCTGGGTACCGCTCTACGAACGCGCACTGCTGGTCTTCTTTGTTATCGGCACTTTTCTGTTCGGCATGGCCACCGGGTGGTTGGGAACCGGTGCCGCCATCATCATGGTGACCGGGTGTGTCCTGCTCGATACTCGCTTCACGATTCCGAAAGCAGTCCTGCTGGTCGTATTCGCGTACATACTATTTTTGCAGCCCGCCAAGGAGCAGTTCCGGGCGACGTATTGGGGCAGGGACAGCCAATCCGGCGACGTTTCTCGGGCCTCGGATTGGATTTCAATGTCTCAACAAAAATGGAAAGGCGTCTTGTCGGATTCGGACCCCGAGGCTGTCCGCCGGCAGGTTTATGGATCCATGGGCCGCTTTTCTTTGTTGCAGCAAACCGCCAACGTTATGGATCTGACGCCGTCCATTGTGCCTTACCAGGGCTGGACGATGTATGCCTACATGGCCTACACGCTCATTCCGCGGGCCATCTGGAAGGAAAAGCCGACGGTGAACGATGCCAACCGTTATTATCAGGTCACCTACGGGATGACGTCGGAACGCAATCTCGACTCGGTGTCGATTGCGGTGGGAGTATTGGCGGAAGGC
Source organism: Terriglobia bacterium (assembly GCA_020072845.1). Classification (NCBI taxonomy): domain Bacteria; kingdom Pseudomonadati; phylum Acidobacteriota; class Terriglobia; species Terriglobia bacterium. The sequence goes on along the minus strand of JAIQGF010000007.1, from coordinate 55,343 downwards.
TATATCAGCTTCGGCTGGATTGGTGCCGCTTTCGTCATGGCCCTTGTCGGCGTGGCACTGGATTGCATCTCGGCTTTGCTGCTGTCTCGCGACGCCGGCGTGCTGATGAAGGGTCTCGGCATGGCGCTGCTGCCGGGCTTTGTCGCCATGGAATCGCAAATGGCGCAATACCTTGGCGGAATCGTGCAGCAATTTTTTCTGACATTTGTCGTTTTGGCCCCCGTGGCAGTCGTTCGCAATCGGAACGCTGCGCGCCTGCCCTATATGAGAGCGCGCCGTTTCGCGCCGGCGGTCGCGGCGGGGCGGATTCGACCATCGCGCGTTCCGCTGATCCGACCGCGCAGCCAACCCGTACCCGCGAATGACCGCATTTGAGGTTCGCGTTTAAGAATTTGTTGCCCCATTTTCTACAGCGCGCGCAGCTCCCGTTATTGATTCTGGTGCTCGCATCAGCCGCTCTTTTCATTGTGCGCGGGCCTTTGCGCCTCCTTGCACGGTCTGACTACAACGATTTCGTTGAGCCTTACGTTAGCGCGAGAGCATGGCTCGCCGGAGGCAATCCCTATGATTCAACCACAGTCGCAGAGGTGTGGCAGTCAGCTTCCGGTCGGCCTTCATCGTCGCGTTTGGCGCCCATGTATCCTCCCACTGCATTGCCCCTGCTGGCCACAATCGCGTGGCTCAACTGGCCCCAAGCACTGCATGTGTGGGTCGCGATAAACTGCGCCGCTGCCATCCTGTTGTGTGTTGCGGTGTGGCAAATGGGGGCAGGCACACTGTCCAAGGAGGCACGGCTGATACCATTGGCGGTCGTCTTGGGGTTTGCTCCTCTGCACACAGGTTTTGCTACTGGCCAGATCAGTTTCTCGGTTGCTGCGCTGGTTGTTGCCGCGGTCTGGGTTCGTGTACACCATCCGGTCCTTGCCGGCACGATACTCGGAAGTGCGGCGGCGCTGAAGCCGCAACTGGTCATCTTCCTGCTGCTTTTTTTTGTGCTCGCCAGAGAACATCGGATATGGATTTCCGCTACCTTTACAGGTGCAATTTTCGCCGGTGTCGGGTTGCTCCGCATTCAGAGACTGCATCCCGCGTGGGCTCAAGCGCTCGAGAGCAACGCTCAGTACTGGTTCCAGCCAGGTTCCGTGCACGACTACGCCCTCGGTCCAAATCGTTTCCACCTGATCAACTTGCAAATGCCGTCCTATGCAGTGCTGCACAGCCGTACCGCGGCAAACCTATTCGCATGGTTGATGTTCTCGATAGCGCTGGCCATTTGGGGAATTTTGGTCCTCAGGAATACCCATCAGCGTCTCCTGGCTTTGGCAGGAATATCGGCGATATCGTTGCTCCCGGCGTACCACCGCACGTACGATGCCGGACTGCTCGTCCTGGCAATAGTTTGGGCGTTGCCACAATTTCTGATCACTCGATGTCGCGTTGCCGCGGCATCCCTGATTTGTCTGCTCGCATTCATGTTTCCGACGGGTGCTTTCTTGGGTGGAGCGACAATGCAGGGACGAATTCCGGGCAACGTGGCTACGTCGTGGTGGTGGCAGTCGGTCATCTTACCCCACCAGGGATGGGCGCTTCTCGCATTGGTTTGGTTGTTAATTGCCGCTTTAGGGACGAACTCTACAAATGTTGCCGATTGCGCAAGTAAGTCGCCGCCGGCAAGTCCAACCCGGTTTTCGGCGCCGTCGGATACCCGTTTCACCGCATCCGGTGCGGATTCCTGGAGCGCTCGCACGTGCCAGGGCAATGCACTAGTTCCAAGGTAATGCGCTAAATGAGAGCTATGACTGCTTCCGTGGCAAGGCAATCCACGCACTCCTCGTTATCTCCCGTGCACAAACAATCCCAAGCCGTCATTTGGGCAGCGCTCGCCTTGGTGTGCCTGGTGTACGCGCTCCCTCATCTGCTTTCCATCGCGCAGACCGGGAAAATTCTGCCGATCTTCCGCATCGATGACCAAATTTACATGGTGCGCACCGCGGCCGCGATGCGTGGCGACACACTCGGGAATCCCTATGTCGCGGGACACGAGAACGCGCCTAAGTTCATGCCGGAATTGTCGGAACGGATGGTTGCACTAGCCGGACGAGCTCTGCATTGGGATGTCGTGAGGATCGCGGCAGCCTTCCGCATCTTGCAGCCGGCTGCGATATTCCTGGGTGTTGTGTGGATCTGTTGGGTGTTCGAGTTCCCGCCGGCGCTGGCCGCACTCGCGGGACTGCTCACCGTTCTGGCGCCCTCGCTGCTCATGCTGCGTATCCACCGGCCGGGATTGGCGTCGTTCTTGCGTTATGCTCGGTTCCTCAGTGCCGGATTTCACACGACGCTCTATCTCGCTGCATTAGGTGCTGTCGCTGTCTGCTGGCAACGGCCGACACGCTTCCGCGCGATCGTAGCCGGCCTTGCCGTAGGCGCCATCTTTTACACGCCAATTTTCTACTGGGCCGTGCTTTGGGCGGGAATTATTGCATTGGTGTTCGTCAGCCAAGGCGGGCAGCGCCGCGCTATGGCAGTCATGGCGGCCGTCAGCGCCATAGTTGCGCTACCCTTCGTGATTCGGACAGTTCGCAACGCAGCAAATCCTATCGTCCAGGAAACACTGCGCCGGTGGCCGACCTACACGATGACGCCCGGGCGCCGGCTTGAAGACAATGTCTTGCCTCACCTTGCGCTTTGCATCGCGTGTGCTGTCCTGGCCTGGATGTTGCGGCGCCGGTCGCAAGTGTTTCTGTTCTTGTTCGCATTTTTCGCCGCTAGCGTGCCGCTGCAGCTGCAAAACGTAGTCACCAACCGCCAGATCCAGGCGTACCACTTCACCGATTCGCTGAACCCGCTATGGGCGATTATGGGGGTTGCATTGCTCGCGCAACTCCGCATCCACAAAGTCGTGATCACCTCGATTTTTGCTCTCCTGATCGGATTTGCGACAACGCAACACCTGGTGGATTACGTGCGGCTGCGCAGCCAAGTCGCTGCGCACCCGGAGAGTTGGGCGCTGAGCTGGTGCATGCCGCGGACCCTGGCATGGCTACAGGAGAATACGCCGTCCGACTCGGTCGTGATTGCGCCTCGACCGATGATGGAGATCCTGCCAATCTTCACCCACAACAAGGTGTACTGGGCCGACTTCGCACGCCAACACGTGATGCCGACCAGCGAAGCGGATACGCGATTGTCGGAATCGCTTCACTGGACCCCGCCCCAGCCGCTGACCTATCCCGTCAATTACTACCTGGCAACCGGAGCGAACTGCGCGCAGGTGACACCCTCTTCCGTGGTCTTCCGCGACGCCGAAGAAGGGACATGTGTATGGCAACACGCGCGCTAGGCGCGGCCGCTGCAACACTCAAAGTGAGCCAGAAGGTGCTGCGCTGCGCCGATGTCTCGACCACGCTGTACGTCCAAGTTCAGGGCTCGGCGGCATAGAACAGGGAATCGGTGGGGAAGGTGGTCAGCATTTTGGTCCCCGTCAACTCGAAAGGGCAGCCGACGCTGCCCTTATTGCCCCTTAGAATCGGGCATTTCCCTTGTGGCTCAATGAGATGCTGGGGTGGGAGATGGGAATCGAACCCACAACGTCCGGAGCCACAGTCCGGTGCTCTGCCAGTTGAGCTACTCCCACCGCAAACTACGATTATAGCAGGGCAATTTCAGCGATTAGCTGGTAGTGGCAAGACGCCGGCCCAGCGGCACCGGCGCCAGGTCCATCCAGCGATTGGCGCCGGCTTCGCGCACGAATGTCGCCTGTTCAATCAAGACGCGCCGCGAATCGCGGTAATTGTCCCAGCGGCGGCGGGCTTCCTCCAGTGCCGGCCCCGCCTGCTCCACTGAATCCATGCGGAAGATCGTCAGGTGCGGCATGTAGGGCCACTGCTCCTCGGCGTTCAGTACTCCCACGTTCAAGCGATCGTGCAACTCGCGCATGCGATACGCGGCGTGGGCGACCCGGATGAAAACTGTCGGTGTCACCGGCATGAAAGTCGCGACCTCGCCGAGCACGATCTCAAACGGGTCCACATCCCGGCAGGCGCGCTCCAGGCTTGCCAGCGCCTCCGCTTCCGAGCCCTGCAGGATGCGCGGCGGGAGAATGCTGAGGTGGGCCGGCAGATGCGCCTGGGTCGGGTGAAACTCGTGCCGCAGCCCTTCGACGAAGCCGCCGACCGGACTCTTCACATACGCGACCAAGGCATATTGCGGAGGGGCCATGGCTGCGCAGCATTATATGCCCTGTCCTCCGGCCCTGTGGCTGTCCGCTCCGCGCGCGGCCCCCAGGAGCGCCGCGCAGTTATAATTAAACAGAGTCGGGGCGTAGCGCAGCCTGGTAGCGCACCTGCCTTGGGCGCAGGGGGTCACAGGTTCAAATCCTGTCGCCCCGACCATTCGCGAATCCCGGAAGCCCTATGCAACGCCGCAACCTGATCGTCGCCATCACCGGCGCCACCGGAACCATCTTTGGCGTCCGCATCCTGCAACTGTTGCAGGGCACCGATGTTGACACTCACGTTGTCATCAGCCGCTGGGGCGCGCGCACCCTCGCCGAGGAAACCGACTACACCGTCGAGCAGGTCCAGGCGATGGCGACTCACGCCTATCCCATCGGCGACCAGGGCGCCGCCATCTCCAGCGGTTCCTTGGTCACGCTCGGCATGGTGATCGCGCCCTGCACCATGAACACGCTGGCCTGCATCGCCCATGGCCATGGCGACAATCTCATCCATCGCGCCGCCGACGTCACTCTCAAGGAGCGCCGCAAACTCGTGCTCCTCGTCCGCGAAGCCCCACTCAACGACATTCACCTGGAGAACATGCTCAAGCTCTCGCGCATGGGCGTGGTGATCTTTCCGCCCGTGCCCGCCTTCTACAACCATCCCCAGTCGCTCGACGAGATGATCAACCACCTCGCCATGCGTGCGCTCGATCAGTTCGATCTCCACCTCGATGTCATGCGCAGGTGGGATGGAACCAACGCGACGCCGCAGTCGCGAGTGACCAATTAGGATTAAGAGGATTTCAGCGAGGCGGCGCACGGGTAACCCGTAGTCGGTAGCCCGTAGCGCGGAATCCGGACTACCAACTACCAATCACAAATTACAAATTACCAATTACAAATTTCCAATTCTTCTCAGCCGCTCCGCTGCCGCGTCCAGCGTTTCATCGCGCTTGCAAAACGCGAATCGCACCTGCCGCGCGCCGTCACGCGGATCGCTGTAGAAGCTCGATCCCGGCACGACGGCCACGCCGACCTCCTTCACCAGGTGCTGCGCAAAGCGCACGTCGTCCTCGAACCCGAACCCCTCGATGTCGGTCATGATGTAGTACGCGCCCCGCGGCACAAACACCTTGAATCCCGCCTGCTGTAGCGCGGGCAGCAGCCGGTCCCGCCGCGCGCGATACGACCTCGCCAGGTGCTCGTAATACGACTCCGGCAAGCTCAGCGCCACCGCCCCCGCCGCCTGCAACGGCGCCGCGGCCCCCACCGTCAGGAAGTCGTGTACTTTGCGGATCGCGTTCGTCAGCACCGGCGATGCCACCGCCCACCCCACGCGCCATCCCGTCACGCTGTACGTCTTCGACATGCCGTTGATGGTGATCGTCCGCGCGCGCATGCCGTCCAGCCGCGCCATCGCGATGTGTTCCGCGCCGTCGTAGAGGATGTGCTCGTAGATTTCGTCGGTGATCGCCAGCGCGTCGTGCTCGACGCACAGATCGCGGATGGTTTCCATCTCGGCCCGCGTGAACACCTTGCCCGTCGGGTTGTTCGGCGTGTTGACAACGATCGCCTTGGTCTTGCGGTTGAACGCCGCCCGCAGTTCGCGCTCGTCGAAGTGCCACTCGCCCTCGCCCTCCGGAGGATGCAGCTTCACAAACCGCGGCTGCGCGCCCGACAGGATCGTGTCCGGCCCGTAGTTTTCGTAAAACGGTTCGAAGATCACCACCTCGTCGCCGGGATTGGTAATCGCCAGCAGCGACGCGATCATCGCCTCGGTGGATCCGCAGCACACCGTGATCTCGCGCTCCGCATCCACCGCGATGCCTTGCCACTTCTCCATCTGCCGCGCGATCGCTTCCCGCAGCGGCTTCGCTCCCCAGGTAATCGCGTACTGATTGATGTCGGCGGCGATCGCCTCCTGCGCCGCGCGCTTGATCTCCTCCGGCGCGGCGAAGTCGGGAAATCCCTGCGCCAGGTTGATCGCGCCGTGCATCATTGCCTGGCGCGTCATCTCGCGGATCACCGACTCGGTAAACCGCTCCGCCTTGCCGCTGATCAACTGCTTCGCCCGCCTTGGCGCCGGCTCCATGCCCGGCAGCCTAGCACATGAAATGTTCCTCCGCGTCCTCCGCGACAGATCCCGCGAAACTTTCTCCCGCTGGGCGCATCTCTTGTGCCACCCGCCGGCTCAGAACTTGTTCTGGACGTGAGGGTTTACAATACCTTTGGTGAGGATTACACGACCTACGCGGGTCTCGCTGACAACGCGGCTCAAGCCGCGCCCAGTCAGCCTTGCCGCCATGGTGTGCCTGCTTCTGATGTGCGTCAGCAGCTACGACGCCATTCACGTCCACCGCTCCGTCGGCCCGCTGGAGAGCGCTCCCCTGACGCCGCATCACTGCCTGTTGTGCCTGGCGGCTCATCTTCCGGCGACCATCAGCGCGGGTCCTGCGACGCCCATTCCACGCTTCACTTGCACGGCGCCGTTGCCCCCGGAACAAATCAGGTCCTACGAATCGGCTGCGACGCTCGTCCTCTACACCCGGCCCCCACCCCAGGTTTAGACCTCCTCGGCATTTCCATCCCGGTGCTGACGTGCCGGAACGTGTCCGATTTCGCGGAAATCGGCGGCCCTTGTTTTGTTTTGCAGGCAGGAGGTTCCAACCCATGCGCGATCGAGTTTCGGGTCTTGTGCTTCTGACGTTGTTTCTCGGAGCGGTTTCCCCGCCTGCTCGCGCCCAGCAGAGCCAGGAAGACCGCATCAAGGCGCTGGAGGAGCGCATCATCGCCCTCGAAGGCCAGGTGCGCATGCTGCAGGCTCAGCAGCAATCATCGGCCCCGGCGCCGCCTGCTCCGGAACTTGGCGCCGTCTCTGCCGCCAGCGCCGTCCAGCAGGCGGGCTCGTTGCCGGTATATGGTGGAGCTTCGGCGGCAGCCAAGGCGCTGAATCCCGACATCAGTGTCATCGGCGATTTTCTCGGCTCCATGGGCCACAATCCCATGGTTCCGACGCCCGCATTCCAAATGCATGAATCCGAGGTCGGCTTGCAGGCCATCATCGACCCCTACGCCCGCGGCGACTTTTTCATTTCTTTCGGTGAAGAGGGCGTGAACCTCGAAGAGGGCTACATCACCTTTACCGCACTGCCCGCCGGATTCGTGCTGCGCGGCGGCAAGATGCGTGCCGCTTTCGGAAAAGTGAACACCCTCCACAACCACGTGCTGCCCTGGACTGATCGCCCGCTGGTCACCAACAGCCTGCTCGGCGGCGAAGACGGCATCAACGACGCCGGCCTCTCGCTCACCCGCATTCTGCCTGCGCCCAAGGGCCTTTTCCTGGAGGCCACCGGGCAGATCTTCCGCGGCGACTCTGCCGACATCTTTGCCTCCAGCCAGCGCAGCGACGTCAGCGCCGTCGCCCATCTCCGCAGCTATCGCGACCTCACCGAGTCCACCAATCTCGATATTGGCGCTTCCTACGCGCGCGGCCACAACGACCTTGGCAGCAGCTACCTTACGCAGCTCTACGGCGTTGACGCCACTCTGCGCTGGAAGCCGCTGCGCCGCTCCATTTATCACTCCTTTGTCGGACGCAGCGAGTTCATCTGGAGCCAACGCCAGCAATTGCCGCGCTTGCAGCGCTCCTTCGGTTTCTACGCCTCGGGCGACTACCAGTTGGGACGCCGTTGGTTCGCCGGCGCGCGCTACGACCGTTCCGACCGCGCCCGCGATGCCGCTCTCACCGACAGCGGCGCGTCGCTCGTTTTGACCTACTGGCCCAGCGAATTCAGCCAGCTTCGCGGCCAGTACCGGCTCACCCGCTACGCCGAACACTTCGACGCGCACGAATTCTTGATGCAACTGCAGTTTTCCCTGGGCGCGCACGGCGCCCATCCGTTTTAGGAGGAATGTGTGAAGGTTTTTAGAACGATGATTGCGCTGCTGGCGCTGGCCTTCCTCGCCGCGCCGCTTGCGTCCGCCAAGAAACTCAACGTGGTCACCTCCACCACCGATCTCGCCGCGTTGGCGCAGGAAGTCGGCGGTGACCGCATCAGCGTCGAATCCATCGCCAAGGGATATCAGGATCCCCACTTTGTCGAAGCCAAGCCCAGCTTCCTGCTTAAGCTGCGCCAGGCCGACCTGCTCATCAGCGTCGGCCTGGAATTGGAAATCGGCTGGCTGCCGCCGCTCATCACCCAGAGCGGCAACCCGCGCGTCCAGGTGGGAGCGCCGGGTTACCTCGATGCATCGCAGTTTGCCGAGATCCTGGAGAAGCCAACCGGGCAGATCACGCGTGCCATGGGCGACGTCCATCCCCTCGGAAACCCGCACTACTGGCTCGATCCCGACAATGGCCGCCGCGTCGCCAAGGGCATCGCCGCCAAGTTGGGCGAACTCGATCCGCAGAACAGCAGCTACTTCCAGCAGCGCTTCACCGATTTCGACAAGCGCCTTACCGCCGCCGAAAAAAACTGGGACGACCAGATGAAGCCCTATCGCGGCCGCAAGGTTGTCACCTATCACACCTCCTGGACCAACTTCGCCAAGCACTTCGGACTCAACGTCGTCGGCTACATTGAACCGCGGCCGGGCATTCCGCCTACGCCGCAGCACACCATCGAGATCATCCAGTTGATGAAACGCGACAATGTGAAGATCGAGTTGATCGAGCCTTATTTCGATCTCAAGACTCCGCAGAGCATCGGTCGTGAAACCGGCGCCCAGGTGCTGGTGTTACTACCTTCCACCGGCGGCGAAAAGGGCGTTGACAATTATTTCAAGCTGTTCGATTACGATATCGGATTGTTGACCAAGGCATTCAACGCCACCAAATAGTTTCGGAGACCACTGGATGCTGCTGCTTTCGTTCTTGATCTTGCCGTTCATCGCCAGCCTCATTCTGACTGGCATTCACGCCTACCTCGGCGTGCACGTGGTGGAGCGCGGCGTCATCTTTGTTGACCTCGCGCTCGCCCAGATCGCCGCCCTCGGCGCCACCATCGCCATTCTCGCCGGCATGGACCCGCACGGCAGCGGCGCCTACTGGATCAGCCTCGCCTTCACCTTTCTGGGCGCCGGCATCTTCGCCCTGGTGCGTGCCCATCGCGGGCGCATCCCGCTGGAAGCCTTCATCGGCATCACCTACGCCGTCGCTTCCGCCGCCGCCATCCTCGCCATGAGCAAGGCGACCGGCGAAACCGAGCACCTCAAGGACATGCTCGTCGGCAACATCCTCGCCGTCTCGCGCCTGGAAGTCATCAAGACCGCCGTGCTCTACGGCGCCATCGGCCTGTTTCATTACATCTTCCGCCGCAAGTTCCTGCTCATCTCCACCGACCCGAAAATGGCCGAGCGATCCGGCATCTCCATCGGCCTGTGGGATTTTCTTTTCTACGCCTCGTTCGGATTTGTCGTGACCTCGTCCGTCGCCATTGCCGGCGTGCTGCTGGTGTTTTGCTATCTGATCGTTCCCTCGGTCGGCGCCATGCTCTTCGCCGACAGGATCGGCCCGCGCCTCGCCATCGGCTGGACCATGGGCACGCTGGTCTCCGCCTTGGGATGCTACTGCTCCGTCTGGTTCGATCTTCCCACCGGCGCCACCATCGTGTGCACCTTCGGCGCCGTGCTGCTGGTCATGTTCTTCGTCCGGCAGCTCTTCTGGCGACGCGCCCCGCTTCCGCTGCGCGAAAGCGAAGTCGTCTTGCACGAACGCCGCTGACCTTTCGCATGCGCCTCTAAACTGTCATGTCTGGGATTTCTAAAATGTGTGGGATTTCTAAAGGGATGTCATCCCGAGTTCGCGGCTGGTGGAGCCTGCCCGGAGCGAAGTCGAAGGGGCACGAGTCAGGATATCTGTGCATTTCCTCTTACCGGCCAAATGATTTAATATTGAAGTACCAATACCAGAAAACCGAAAACCGAGGACCGAAGACCGAGAACCTCCCATGAAACACTTCCACGGCGCCGCCCGGCAGGAACGCGCGCTTGACGCCTACGTCAAGCTGCTGCGCGCCGCCGATACCGTGGATTCATTCCTCATGTCGCAACTGGAATCCGCCGGCCTCACGCCCAGCCAGTTTGGCGTGCTGGAAGCGCTCTACCACATCGGTCCGCTGTGCCTCGGCGAACTCGCCCGCAAGCTCCTGAAGACCGGCGGCAATCTCACCATGGTGGCCGGCAACCTGCAAAAACGCGGCCTCGTCACGCGCACGCGTCAGGCCGCCGACAAGCGTTTCTACCTGGTTTCGATTACGGAGAAGGGAAGAAAACTCATCGCGCAGGTCTTTCCGCAGCACGTCGAGCGCATCGTTGCGGCTATGTCCGCGCTCTCTCCCGCCGAGCAGAAATCGCTCGCGGCGCTCTCCCGCAAACTCGGCACCACGGTCGCCGCGCGCACCGACAACCGCAAGTCATCAGGCAAGATCGAACAGCAGAAACTCCGACGATGCTGACTCCGCGCGTCCCGTGATCGTCAGCAACTGCTCGTCTTCGATGCCTGCGCCGTCGCCTGCCGCAAGCCGCTTTCCGTTCACCTCGATCGCGCCGGTGACCACCTGGATCCAGGCGCCGCGTCCCTGCGCCAATGCGTGCTCCACGCTCGCTCCGGGCTCGAGCAGCGAGCCGTAAACCCGCGCGTCGGAATGCAGGATGACCGATCCGTCGCTGGCGTCCGGCGACGCGACCAGGCGCAGGCGGTTCAACTTCTCTTCCGCGGCGAACGTCTTCTGCTCGTAGCTGGGCTTCAAACCGCGCTCGCTGGGGAAAATCCAGATCTGCAGCAGGTGCACCAACTCGTCGCGCGAGTGGTTGAACTCGCTGTGCAGCACTCCGGTTCCGGCGCTCATGCGCTGCACATCGCCGGGAACGATGGTCGAGCCAGTCCCCATGCTGTCCTTGTGCGCCAGCGCGCCTTGCAGGATATAAGTGATGATCTCCATGTCGCGGTGCGGGTGGGTGCCGAAACCGCCGCCGGGCTGGACCGTGTCCTCGTTGATCACGCGCAGGCCGCGGAAGTGGGTGTGCCGGGGATCGTGGTAATCGGCGAAGGAAAAGGTGTGATAGGTGTTCAGCCATCCGTGATCGAAATGGCCGCGCTCGGCTGCGGGACGAAGGGTGATCATGAGCACTCTCCTGCCGATGAGATGCTTTAACGTTCAAGGAAGATTCAGAAACTAGTTTAATGTTGAAGCGTATTCGGAGGACAAACGCGATTGTACGCTTTTGGACTTGACAAACTAATCGATTGAAACTAAAGAAGACAACCCAGGAACCAAAAACATCCTAGAAGTTTTCCAGTTCTTCCCAACCTCGGACATTCACTGACATGATAAAACGATTATCCGTTCTCCTTCTGATGCTCGCCTGGGTTACCGTTCTGCGTGCGGAACTTAGACTTCCGGCCATCATCAGCGACCACATGGTTCTGCAACAAAAGCAGTCCAATCCCATCTGGGGCTGGGACACGCCCGGCACGAAGATCACCGTGTCCTTCGCCGGCCAAACCTATTCCACGACGGCCGGCAACGACGGCAAGTGGACGGTGAAGCTCGCGCCGCTGCCCGCCAACGCCGCGCCCCAGACGCTCACCGTTGTCGGCTCCACCAAGCGCGAGATAAAGGACGTGCTCATCGGCGAAGTGTGGATGTGCTCCGGCCAGTCAAACATGGTCTTTACTCTCGCCGACGACTGGACCGGCGATCTTGAGGCCGCCCGGTCGGACCTGCCGAATATCCGTCTCATCACAGTGCCGCGCGTCGGCACGCAGGAATTGCAGAATGACTTCAAGGGCGAGTGGCAAGCGTCTACGCCCGACTCGGCTCGGAAGTTCAGCGCGGTGGGCTTTTTCTTTGGACGTTACCTCCACGAAATCCTCAACGTGCCGGTGGGTCTCATTGACAACGCGTGGGGCGGCTCGGCCGCCGAAGCCTGGGTACGTCGCGCGTCGCTCGAAAAAGACCCGCGTTTCAAGCCGCTCATGGACTCGACGGTAAAGCATGAGGCGGAACTCCAGTCCGAGAAAGGAAAGGCTGATTTCGAGCGCGCCATGACGGCGTGGAAAGCCGCCGAGGAAAAGGCGAAGGCGGAAAAGAAGTCCCCGCCGCGCGCTCCCTTCTCGCCCCAGCAGTGGCTCGCCGGCAATGCCCGGCCCGGCAATATTTTCGCAGGCGTCGTGCATCCGACCCTCGGTTACGGACTCAGGGGCGTGATCTGGTATCAGGGCGAGACCAATGCCAATGCGGGTCGGTCTTACGAATACGCCAGCCTCTTCCCCTTCCTGATCGAGCAGTGGCGTAGAGAGTGGGGGCAGGGAGACTTCCCGTTCTACTGGGTGCAACTGGCCGCCTACAAAGCGGAGCGACCCGACCCCGGCGCCTGGGCGGAACTCCGCGAGGCACAGACAAAAACGATGCTATTGCCGAATACCGGCCAAGCCGTCATCATCGACCTTGGTGAGGGCAAGAATATTCACCCGCGCAACAAGCATGACGTGGCCGCCCGCCTCGTGCGCTGGGCCTTGGTCAAGGACTACGGAATGAAATTGCCGTATCGCAGTCCCGAGTTTAAGAGTGTCGTTATCACCGGGAACAAGGCGACGATTACCTTCGATTGTTTTGGCAGCCGACTTCGGCCCTTTGATGTTGAAGAACCCCGCGGCTTCGCGATTTGCGGCCCGGACAAAGTATGGCACCCGGCCACGGGCAGGATTCTCGACGGCAACACTGTCGAGTTGTGGAGCGAGCAGGTCGAAAAGCCCATCGCGGTCCGTTACGCCTGGGCGGACAATCCGGCGTGCAACCTCTTCTCAAACGACGGCCTCCCCGTCACGCCTTTCCGCACGGACAACTTCGATTTAATTACCGGGCCGAAACCCGTCCCTCCCGGCCAGCATGACCGTGCAAGATAACGCCTGCTGCAGGCAGCCGCGATTGAATTACCTGTGAGAAAAATTCCTCATGAACGCACTCGATCCGCGAACAAATGAAACCCCGCTTAATCGGAAGGGGGCTGGCCCACCCTTTCCTCCGCAACTACTGTTGGGGTTGCCCCACCCTTGTCGCTCCTGGGCTTAGAGCGACAGGGTGGGGTAGTTCCTGACGGCGCACCACCCGTAAGGCATTGCCCATGCGCTCTCGCTTGCGCGCCGTCCACTGCGACTCGATTTTCCACTACCACCTCGCACCCAGTCGCGATATGAAGAAAACTGCTCCACTTCCAGTCATCGGGCCGTTTCACCAGGGCGCGTTTGACCGGATTGAAATGTATGTAATGCAGCTTCTCAACGCGGTTCTTCTCGCTGGAAACGGGAAAGTCATAGTAGCGGGTTTGCCAGAACTGACGCTCACCGGGCCGGCGCAACTTGCGCGACACCGTCTGCTTCAACATCTGGATCGCCACCGAAAGCTGCTTCCGCTCCGGCTCGCTGACCAGCAGATGCACGTGCTCGGGCATGACCACATAGCCGCTCACGTAAAAGCCGTACCAACGCCGCACCCGCTCCAGTTCCGCTTCGAAGGTGTCCCGCGACTGCGGTGTCGCCAGCAGCGGCTCGCGCCGGTAACAACTGAAGGTGATGAAGTGCAGGCAGCGCGCCTGCTGGTAACGCTTCAGCCCCCAAGGCATGCCACGAGGCTAACGCTCGATCAGGGTCGGTGTCTGTGATGTAGGACGGAAAATGCCCACCCTGTCGCTCCAAAATCGGGAGCGACAAGGGTGGGGCAACCTCAGGATTTGTTTCTGACGGAAAGGGTGGGCCAGCCCCCTTTATTCCACGCAGCAGGCGCCCGGCCCGCGGGAGAGCCCTCAAGTGGAGGGGCTGGCGCCGCACGCGGCCGTGGCGGGAGCGCCGGAGTGGGGCGCGCCGGCGGCGAAGACCGAAAACTGCTGCGCCAGGTTGCGGCCATGGCAGCTCGGGCATTCGGCCTGGCGCGAACCCATGATCAGCGCCTCGAAGGGCTTCTTGCAGTCCTTGCAGATGTATTCAAAGATGGGCATAGTGAATTGCGCTCGCACTAGCAAAAACGCAGAATTGTCCTCGTCCGTTACATCTATTAATTATAAGTGCCCGCGCAAGAATCCAACAACGCTGGAACTCCGCCGCCCACACGCGGGCGCGATGATTTCGTGCCGCGGCGCGGCCTGCGCGGCGGCCACATCCAGACCCTCGCCGGCCATTTCCTGCCGCGCCGTAACCTGCTGCCCGAGCCCGAACGCCGCTTCTTCACCGTCGCCGACGGCGTGCAGGTGCGCTGCGACTGCCACTGGCAAAAGGACCGTGCGCTGACCGTCGTGATCGTGCACGGCCTGGAAGGCTCGAGCGAATCCACGTACGTGATCGGCACCGGCAGCAAGGCGTGGCTGGCGGGCATGAACGTGGTCCGCATGAACGTGCGCAACTGCGGCGGCACCGAGCAGCTTGCTCCTACGCTCTACCATTCCGGGCTCTCCGGCGACGTCGGCGCGGTGGTGAACGAGCTCATCTCCAAGGACCATCTGCCGCAGATCGCCATCGCCGGCTTTTCCATGGGCGGCAACCTGGTGCTGAAGCTCGCCGGCGAGTGGGGCAGCGCCGCGCCGCGCGAGGTGAAGGCCTTCGCCGCGATTTGTCCCGGCATGGACCTGGCGGCGAGCGCCGCCGAACTGCATCGCTGGTCGAACCGCATTTACGAATGGCGCTTCCTGCTGTCGTTGTGGCAGAGCGTTGGACGCAAGGCGCGGCTGTTTCCTGAAATTTTTCGGCGTCCCGGATTGCGCGCCATGCGCAGCCTGCGCGATTTCGACGATCAAGTGACGGCGCGCTACTGCGGCTTCACCGGCGCTGACGATTATTACCGGCGCGCCAGCTCGTCGCCGCTGGTGCCAAGGATCGCGGTGCCGACGCTGGTGATCCACGCCCAGGACGACCCGTTCGTGCGCATCCTCCCCGAATCGCGGGCGGCGCTGGCGGCGAACCCGCAGGTGCGCTTCATCGAAACCGAGCACGGCGGACATTGCGCGTTTGTAGGCGAGGACAGCGGCTCGGACGGCCGATGGGCAGAGCGCCAGATCATTGAGTTCTTCCACGAAATTACCAATCAGTAAACCTTAGACGGCAGCCACCCCCCTCCCCCCTGTTTTCTCGGTCGTCATATTAGAATAAACAACTTACGCATCGGTATCCCGGCGAAATCGCCCGGTTACCGAGGATGTCGAACGTAGAATCAATAACTTACGTCCGAGTTTTCTGGAATACCGAATATATAGTGTTGTCAAAGAGCTAAGACCACACCTGACCACAATATATAGGGCCGCAAGGAGGTCGCCCGCCCTTGCAGCCCAGATGTGTGCCGGACTATCCGGCTGCCTACATTGTAAGAAGTTGGTTAACGCTGTCAATAGGGTTTAGTCACAGATGAGTGTGACAAAATCCCCACCCTCTCGCTCCAAACCCGGGAGCGCCAAGGGTGGGGCAACCGCGAGATTGGTGTTGCGGGAAAGGGCGGGCCAGCCCCCAAGCGCGCTGGCATGGTGTGTTGACAAGTGTTAAGCGACGGGCTACAGTCTGTCAGGTGAAAATAAGGAACTTCGTGCATAAGGGGCTGAAAAAGCTCTACACGGAGGACATCGCGAGAGGCGTTCCGCCTGATACGGTGGATAAGCTCCGCAAGATGCTGGCATTCCTCGATGATATGCAGGACCCCGAGGAATTACGCTCGTTCCCAGCGTGGAAGACGCACACATTGACCGGCGACCGCAAGGCCACATGGAGCCTCAGCGTTACCCGTAACCGCCGGCTGACGTTCCGTATCGACATCGCAGAGTACGAAATCTGCGACTTAAACCTGGAAGACTACCACTAGGATAGAAGGAGTAAGCCTCATGCCCATGAAGAACCCGCCTCATCCCGGGGATTTCATCCGGACGGAAATCATCCGGCCTGCGGGCCTGTCGGTAACGGCTGCGGCTACCGCGCTTCAGGTTTCCCGGCCCGCGTTGTCCAGCCTGCTAAACGGCAAGGCTGACCTTTCGGGCGATATGGCGCTCCGCATTGAGAAAGCTTTCGGAGTGAAGATGGACACGCTCATGCGGATGCAAGCCTCCTATGACATCGCCCAGACCCGCAAGCGTGAGAAGCAAATCCGTGTACGGCGGATTCACCAGGTAGCTCCCGTTCACGCGTGAGGATCATAACTTAGGACAACATCCCACGATGCTTGCGGCCTTCCGGTCCTGACCGACGAACGATTCGCAGCTGTCCGCGCACAGTTCTGGCGACGCTCGCCATGGTTCCGGCCGTATGACGGCCTATCCGGACAATGGCAAAGCGGTAACGGTCGAGAACACTCATCACCTATTCCGCATCCGGAAGTGTTCGACTACACAGAGTGAGCCGCTTCGCATCGCCACCGTTTTTTCTTCTTCAAAACTCAAGGGTCACGTAGCGGGCGGGGGTGGCGCCGGTGTTGCGCAGCTTGTGCAGCCCGGCGGGGAGCCAGCGGGCCTCGCCGGGGCGGAGATTGATGGTGACACGGGCGGCATGCGGGCGCGGCGGCGGTCACGGCGAGGACCAAGAAGCAGGTGCGGGCGGCGTGTAGACTCCTTGTAGTCATCAGTCTCCAGTCTTCAGTCCTCAGGCCGGAGGGGCCACTGAGCAGTAGATGCCGGTTGCGAGTTTCGAGATGCGAGTCGCGAGTCGCGAGTCCCGAGTCGGGAGTGAGAAATGAGAATAATGACGATGCGCGTGGTGATAATTTGCATGGTGGCGATGATGGCGGTAGCGCAGGCGCCAACGGAAAAGCGCGAGAGTCGTCCGCCGGTGGCGTCGGTGGACCAGCAGGAGCTCCAGGCCCTGACCAACGACATCGCCCGGATGCAGTCGCTGGTGCGGCAAATGGAGATGAACCTGGCGTTCGTGCAGACCACACAGACGCCGCTTAAGCACCAGTTCGAACTGGAGATTGACACGTGGCGGGTGGTGCTGAACGGGATGGAGCGCCGCGTACAGCGTCTGCGGGGAACGACGACAGGTGGCGCAGTCCCGCCTGGCACGGTTCCGCTTCGGCAAGACTCAAGGCAGGGAAGACCCTAAGAACCTGCCGCCGCCACCGGTGGATAGTGAGATACGGGCCGGAGGCTGTGGGGTGAGCGCCGAGGCTAGTCCGGGTACAATAATGAGCGGGGCCCGTAGCTCAGCCGGATAGAGCATCTGCCTTCTAAGCAGAGGGTCGCGTGTTCGAGTCACGCCGGGCCCGCCATGTTTTTCAAGAGTTCCTTCGCCTGCGGCTCAGGATTTCGCCAGCAGGCTCTCCGACGCGCTTCGCTGCGCTCGGCGCGGCGTCACGCCTGCTAAGCGGCTCAAGTTCGAGTCACGCCGGGCCCGCCACTTCAAAGTCAGAAGTCAGAAGTAAGAAGTAAGAATTGGCAAAACCACGGGATTCTGACTTCGTGGTTCTGACCTCTTAAATTCTTGCTTCTCAATTCCCACTTCTTAATTCTTACTTCTTAATTCTGAATTCTCAATTCTGACTTCCTCCCCGCCTCAGTTCCGCGCACTGCTCCGCAATCACTTTCCGTCGCCGATGACGGCATTCAAGCGCTGCAACAGGTCCTGGGCAGCGGAACGGAGTTGAAGGAGTTGGCCGGGTTGGAAGCGGAGGTCGGGCCGGCCCAGGTCCTGGCCGATGGCGCGGCAAAGCTGGTAGGCAGCGCGGACGCGTTCTCCGGCGAGCATGGAAAGAACCTTGGAGGGATCGCGCTCGGTGTCTTTGGTCTCGGCGTACTGCTGTGTAGCCCAGGCCGTGGTGCGCACCCGGTTCACGGCGTCGCGGAAGTCGGAAAGAATACGGGCATCGAGATCGGCTGAAGCCAGCAACGTTTCAACCTCGTGCAACTCACTGGTGGCGCTTTGCAGCCGAACCGAAACGGAAACCGAGTCCGCGTCCATGGAACCTCCGGAAAGTCAGACGAGAGAAGGTCAGCAGTAAGAAGTAAGACGAACGGGAGCGGTTTGCAAGTAACTATCGGCGGTCGCCCTTCGGCTTTCGCCTGGCCGGTCCTGACTTCCTGGTATCGCTCCTTGATTCTTACAGCTTGCTTCCGATTTCAATTATTCCGCAGCCGTAACCTGGCGGGCGACGGAGAGCTGAAGTATGGCGTTGCCGATGAGCTTGAGGGCGATGCCCCAGCGTTTGCGGGCGTCGGGCTCGTCGTCGCCGTAAGCCGACAAGTAAAAGGTGAAGTAAAAGCCCTCGCGGTGGCTCGCCGGTTCGGCCCCACCGCTTTCGCCGGCGTTCTCGTAGTAGCAGCGGCGGACGATGAACTCGGCGGCGGCGGAGATCTGCGGCGCACGGCCCAGGAGCTTGATCAGGCGGCGGGCGAATTCCTCGTGCTGGTCGAAGGAGAAGCGCGGGCCGCCGGCGGCGAAGAAGACATCCACGTAGGAGACGAATTTGCCGGCAGCGCCGTAGATGGCTTCCGGCTCGCTGAGTTCGGTGCTGTACCAGGCGTCGCACTTGGCGGATTGCAGCAGCGAGGCAGGCAAGTTGATCTGGACGAGGAACTCGGCGAGTTCCTGGTACCGGCTGGCCTCGTCAACATAGAGGAGCAGGTCGGGGCGGCGCTTGAGGTCATGGTAGCGCAGGCGGCCGTCGTCGGAGGACCAGGGAATGGCGAGCGTGGGATCGCCAGCCGCGAGTTCGACGGTTAATTCGGCATCCATGGCGTGGGGGGCGAGGGAATTGTACGCGAGTCTCGGGGAAATGCAGATTCCTCGCGGCGCTCGCCACGACAAGTGCCGAGAATGCGTACAACAGGCAGCGCAGGCGTTGACGAGTTGGCAGTCGCGGCATAGCATGCCGAGGCGGTGTGGGGGCGCGACCGCGCGGAGAAAATCATGATCCTGGAAATCGAGAAGAAGGCGGTTGGAAATATTGTCGTGCTGGCGATGACGGGGCGGATCACGCTGGGCCGTGATTGCCAGCAGATCGAGTCCGATGTGGATGAGCTGGTGCGCGGCAAGCAAACCAGGATCGTTTTCGACCTTTCCAAGGTGAAGTACATGGACAGCAGCGGCGTCGGCATCATGGTGATGTGCTCCGGGAAAGTGAAAGGGGCGGGCGGAGAATTGCGGCTTGCCGGGGCGACGGGTGTGGTGGACCAGACGCTGCAACTGACGCGGATGAGCGTGATCGTGCCGACGTTTGCGACGCTCGCCGAGGCGTTGGCGGGGTTTTCGGAGGCGGCGCAGGCTTCGTAGGCTGCCGGCTCACACTTCAGTACGAAATTTCAGACGCCAATATCTTCGTTCCAAAGATCAGGATGGGCGGCGATGAAGGAGCGCATCAGCTCGATGCACTCGGGATCGTCCATCACTTTCAGAATCACGCCGCGCTCCCGAAACAAATCTTCCGCGCCCCGGAAATTGCGGTTCTCGCCGATGATGACCCGCGGGATGCGGAACAACAGGCTGGCGCCGGTGCACATGACGCACGGGCTGAGCGTCGAGACCAGGGTGAGCTGCGGCCAGTCGCGGCGGCGTCCGGCGTTGCGCAAGCAGACGACTTCGGCGTGGGCGGTGGGATCGCCGGTCTGGACGCGGAGGTTGTGGCCGCCAGCGACGATGCGTCCCTCGGCATCGGCGAGCACGGAGCCGATGGGCAGGCCGCCTTCGGCCAGGCCGAGCCGGGCTTGTGAGATAGCCGCTTGCAGCAGTTCGTCGTCAATCATCGGCGGCATCACGCCTGCGGCTGCAGGTCACAAGCTTCGCGGCATTCCTGGCAGTAGTACATGCCGTCCTGGCAGAGGCGGACGTCGTGGCCGCCCTGGCACATGAAGCAGTACTTGTCGCACTGGCAGCGAGACTCTTCCTGGTCGCAGAGGGTGCAGCGAAATGTTTCTGCCATGGCGTGAATGTAGCGCGAAACCGGCCGCGTGAGAAGGGCGGAGGTACGGCCGCCAAGTTCCAAAATGAATCCGAACTGGTGTTTGACCCGTCCCAGAGCGCGTGATACCTTAGCGCGTTCATCGCTCGTCATCCGCCCCGTTAGAGGCCCGGGAGAGAGATAGCGTGTCTTCCTCGTCCGACGTTTCAACCGCAAAGGTTCGCAAGACGGCACTGAACGCGGTCCACCGCAAGATGGGCGCGAAGATGGTGGACTTCAACGGATGGGACATGCCGGTGGAGTACCCGAAAGGCTTGATCGCGGAACATCTGGCAGTGCGCTCGGGAGTAGGAATTTTCGACGTCAGCCACATGGGCGACATCCGAGTCTCCGGCCGGCAGGCGCTGGCGGCGGTGCAGCACATCACGATGAACGACGCGTCGAAGCTGCAGCTCGGGCAATGCCAGTATTCGGCGATGCTGTATCCCCAGGGTACGTTTGTGGATGACGTGATCGTCCACCGCTTCGGCGAAAGCGACTTCTACTTTGTGATCAACGCCGGAACGCGCGAGAAGGACATCGCGTGGGTGCGCGAGAACACCCGTTCCTTCGACTGCCAAGTCGAGCACCTGAGCGATGACTTCACCCAGATTGCCATCCAGGGCCCGCGCGGCGTGGACGTGCTGCAGAAGCTGACCGACGCCGACCTGTCGAAGGTGAAGTTCTACTGGTTTACGCGCGGCACGGTGTGCGGGCTGAAAGACACGCTGATCGCGCGCACCGGCTACACCGCCGAGGACGGCTTCGAGATCTACGTGCCCAGCGACGAAGCTACCAGCGAGCGGGTGTGGAATGAAGTGATGGCCGCGGGCAAGGAATTCAACCTCCTGCCATGCGGCCTGGGCGCGCGCAACACCCTGCGGCTGGAAGGCAAGCTGGCGCTGTACGGACACGAGATTTCGGATTCCATCACGGTGTGGGAAGCGGGCCTGGACCGGTGGCTGAAGATGGACAAGGGCGAGTTCATCGGGCGCGGGTCGCTGGAGCGCCAGCAGGCCGAGGGGATCACGCGCACGCTGGTCGGGTTGGAGATGATCGAGCGCGGCATCGGACGCGATGGTTACAAGGTGCTGGACGACGCGGGCAAGCAGATCGGATACGTGACCAGCGGCTCGTATGAGCCGTTCTTGAAGAAGAACATCGCGCTGGCCTACGTGCCGCCGTCACTGTCAAAGCTGGACACGGTGGTCGCGGTGGAAATTCGCGGTCAGGCAGTGAAGGCGAAGGTGGTGCCGACGCCGTTTTACAAGCGGCCTCCGCGGAAAAAGGATTAGTGCGGCATTGGTGATTTAGTGATTTGCGATTTGGTGATTCCGGACGGGTCGAAGGCAAATCACTCAATCACAAATCACTCAATCATAAATTTTGCTGGCGAGATTGATTTCTGGAGCGAACGATGGCCTATCCGGCGGATTTGAAATATACCAAAGAGCACGAGTGGATCAAGGTGGTAGGCGATACCGGCGTAATCGGAATCACCGACCACGCGCAGAAGGCGCTGGGCGACATCGTGTTCGTCGAGCTGCCCAAGCCCGGGGCGACGCTGACGCAGGGCAAGAGCCTGGGCACGGTGGAGTCAGTGAAGGCGGTCTCGGACATTTATGCGCCGGCCTCCGGCACGGTGGCCGAGGTCAACGCGGACCTGGCAACTGCGCCCGAAAAAATCAATGCCGATCCGCACGGCGCCTGGATGGTGAAGGTGAAGCTCAGCAATCCGTCGGAGGTGACGAAGCTGCTTTCCGCCGCCGATTACGAGAAATTCGTCGCCGAGGAAGCGGGGCACTGATTTAGCACGGCTGATAGCACAATAGAAGTGCTGCGGATTTGTAATTGGTAATTTGTAATTGGTAAATGGGTGGGTGCTCCATGGAAAATCCCCACCCCATCTCGCCAAACCCGGGCGAGATAAGGGTGGGGCAACCGCTCATCAAATTACCAATTACAAATTACCCGATTACAAATTCCTATGCGCTATCTTCCGAAGTCCCCAACAGACCGGGAGCTGATGCTGCGCGAAATCGGCATCCGCTCCGTCGACGAGCTTTTTGCTCCCATTCCGGCGGAATACCGGCTGAAACGCGAGCTGGATATTGCGCCTTCGATGGCGGAAGCCGACATCCTGGACTGGTACCGGCAGCGCGCGGCCGAAACCGCTGCGTCCGGCTACGCCAATTTCCTGGGCGCCGGCGCCTACCACCACTACCGCCCGGTCCTGATTGACATGCTGATCTCGCGCGGCGAGTTCTTCACCGCCTACACTCCGTACCAGCCGGAAATCTCGCAAGGCACTCTGCAGGCGATCTTCGAATTCCAGACGATGGTCTGCGAGCTGACTGGCATGGAGGTGGCAAACGCCTCGATGTACGACGGCTCGACCGCCGCGACCGAGGCGGTAATGATGGCTGCGCGCGTGACCGGCCGGAAAGGAGCGGTAGTGGCGCGCAGCGTACACCCGGAATACCGCGAAGTGCTGGCCAGCTACGCCAAGAACCAGGGTATGCCGATCGCGGAGGTCCCGTTCCTCGATACCGGGCGGTTGAACACGGCTGCCCTGGAGAAGGCGGTCACCGACGGCACGGCGTGCGTGCTGATCCAGTCGCCCAATTTCTTCGGCACCATCGAAGACGTGGCCGCGGTCGCCGAGATCGCGCATCGCAAGGGCGCGCTGCTGGTGGTGGCCATCGCCGAGGCAGTCTCGCTGGGCATCGTCAAGCCGCCCACCGAGGCGGACGTCGTGGCCATGGAGGCGCAGTCCTTCGGCGTTCCCCTCAGCTTTGGCGGGCCGTACGCGGGCGTGATCGCGACCAAGGAAAAGTTCGTCCGCCAGATGCCGGGCCGGCTGGTCGGCCAAACGGTGGACAAGCGCGGCAATCGCGGTTTCGTGCTGACGCTTGCCACCCGCGAGCAGCACATCCGGCGCGAAAAAGCGACTTCCAACATCTGCACCAACCAGGCGCTGATCGCGCTGATGGCGACCATCTTCATGACCGTGTACGGGCGCGAGGGGCTGAAGGAACTCGCGACTCACAACCTGGCGAAAACGGCGTACGCGGTGGAGCAGTTCGGCAGGACGGCCAAAGTGCTGTTCCAGGGCGCGCCGCGGTTCAACGAATTCGTGGTGCAAACCGGCGAGGATCCCAAGGCGCTGAATGACCGCATGCTCGAACAGAAAATCATCGGCGGATTCCCGTTGAAGAAGTTCTATCCCGAGCTGGGGAATGCGTCGCTGTGGTGCTGCACGGAGTTGACGCGCAAAATTGCGATTGACGCGGCGGCGAAGGGGGTGGCGCGATGAGCGGCAAAATCAAGAAGGCCACCACCCACGTGAACCAGAATGAAGGCCTGATCTTCGAGAAGTCGTCGCCCGGGAAGAAGGGGTACAAGCTGCCCGAGCTCGACGTTCCCGACGTGAATCCCGCGAAGC
Source organism: Terriglobia bacterium (assembly GCA_020072845.1). Taxonomy (NCBI): domain Bacteria; kingdom Pseudomonadati; phylum Acidobacteriota; class Terriglobia; species Terriglobia bacterium. The sequence goes on along the minus strand of JAIQGF010000007.1, from coordinate 31,780 downwards.
TATTGGGCAACGCCGCGCGCGCCGACCTGGGGAACATGCCCGAGGTCAGCGAGATCGAAATCATCCGGCACTTCACGCGCATCTCGACGTGGAACTACGGCGTGGACACCGGGCTGTATCCGCTCGGTTCGTGCACCATGAAGTACAACCCGCGGATCAACGAGATCGTGGCGCGCCTGGACGGGCTGGCGAACGCACACCCGTACCAGCCGGAGAAGGTGTCGCAGGGCGCGCTGGTGATCCTGCAGGCGTTGCGCAAGACGCTGATGGAAATCTGCGGGATGGAGGCGATCACGCTGCAGCCGGCGGCGGGCGCGCATGGCGAGCTGACCGGCATCCTGCTGGCGCGCGCCTACCTGCAGTCGAAGGGCAATCCGCGGAAAAAGATTTTGATTCCCGATTCCGCGCACGGCACCAATCCGGCGACGGCGGCGATCGCGGGCTATGAGGTGGAGAACCTGAAGTCGAATGCACGCGGCATGGTGGACATTCCGTCGCTGGAAGCGCAGATGAACGAGGATGTGGCGGCGCTGATGGTGACCAACCCGAACACGCTGGGAGTGTTCGAGCAGGAGGTCCACAAAGTCGCCGACATCATCCACCGCAAGGGCGGGCTGCTGTACATGGACGGCGCCAACATGAATGCCCTGGTCGGCAAGGTGCGGCCCGGCGATTTCGGCGTGGACGTGATGCACCTGAACCTGCACAAGACGTTCTCGACACCCCACGGCGGCGGCGGGCCGGGATCGGGTCCGGTGGCGTGCAAGAAAATTCTCGAGCCGTTCCTGCCAGTGCCGGTGGTGGTGACGAAGCCCGACGGGTTGCTCGGCTTCGATTACGACCGGCCGCAGTCCATCGGCCGGGTGCGCGCGTTTTACGGCAACTTCGGCATGCACGTGCGCGCGCTGGCGTACATCATGGCCAACGGGCGCGACGGCCTGCTGCAGACCACCGAGGACGCGGTGGTCAACGCCAATTACATCCGGAAAAAGCTCGAGGGCGTCTACGACCTGCCGTACTCGACCCCGAGCATGCACGAGGTGGTGTTCAGCGAGCACAAGCAGGCGGCGAAGGGCATCAAGACCGGCGACATCGCGAAGCGATTGATCGATTACGGATTCCACCCGTACACGGTGTCGTTCCCGATGATCGTGCATGGCGCGCTGATGATCGAGCCAACGGAGAGTGAGTCGCTGGAGGAGTTGGACTTATTCATTGATGCGATGAAAAGCATCGCCGAGGAATGCGAGAACACTCCCGAGGTTGTGCTGAACGCGCCGCACACAACGCGCATCGCACGGCTGGACGAAACCAGGGCGGCGCGGCAACCGATCCTGCGCTGGAAACCGCCGGCGTAATCGGCAAGAGGCGATTAGCCACAGAGGGCACAGAGCTCGCAGAGGTCTTCAATTCAAAAGGCTGAACCGCAGGGTTCAGCCTTTATTTTTGAACCGGACACAATCCTTCCAGTTCTGCGTCCTCCGTGTGCCTCTGCGTCCTCTGTGGTTAAGATTTCTTCGAGGTCACGGCGAAAAACGCCGTAGCTTCCTGGTGGACGTGTTTGCCGCCGCATTTCGGACATTTGACCTGGCCCTTTTCGTATTCGGCCAGGGTAAGGATTGTCTCGAACTCTTTTTGGCAGTCCTCGCAGAAGAATTCGTACCGGGGCATGGGCACCTCCGGGTGTAGAAGAAATTCTAGTCAGGGGCTGGACTGGACGCAACTGCCATGGACGGCAAACTCGGTCGCGAAGGCAGAAATGGGAAAGCGGATTTTCCGCACCTGCGGGCGAGTGTCACAAGGAAAAGCATGGATTCTGGGCTGGCGAAGCCCGCACGAGCTCAGGATGACGCCGGTTGGGGTAGTCAGCCGAGGCCGAAACTCACTTAACTACTGCGGACCACCGAAAACCGATAACCGAGAACCTATTTATTCGCCTGACTAAAATCTACCGACGCACTCGTGTTCTCCCAATCGAACTTCATCACGCCCGCGTTGGGGCCGCGCTTGTCGAAGGAGATGGTGAAGTCCTGGACCGCCGCGGGCGTCGCCGCTGTTTTCATATTGATGCGCGCAAAATCATTCTGCTCGCCGGGGTAGGGAATTCCCCACTCGCCGGTCTTTTTGCTGACGATCAGCCTCCACGGACCGCTCTGCTGCGGGAGAATGAACAGCGTGTAGCTGCCCGCGGGCACCGTGGTTCCGCCGACCTGCAAATTCGACTGCGTGACAAACGAGGTGGCTTCGTTCGCGCCGGCGCGCCACACTTCGCCGTACGGGACCAGGCCGCCGTAGATCTTTCGGTTGCGAATTTTCGGGCGGCTGTAATCGATAGTGATCGTCTTGCCGTCAGCGAACGCGAAGGTCGCGGTTCCCGGCGGGCTGGGACGCGCGGATTTGTCTTGTTGCGCGCTGCTCTGCGCCGCCAGAAAAACAACCGCCAGCATCAGCGCGCAGGCCGCAATTCCATACAGGGTGGGACGCTTCATGTTTCCTCCAGAACTTCAAAATTTGAGTGCTGAGTGCATAGATGCGGAAACCTGCCGGCCGGTGACACTCTATGTGCGGCGCTTCCCGTACAATCACCGGATGTCGGTTTTCGAGGAAAAGCGGGAAGAACTGGAAAAGTACGAATTCATGATGGGGATTCCGCGCGGGCGGCTGGCGGTGACCATGGACCTGATCACCGACGCGATGGCGTTCGTCGGGCAACATGGCGTGTATTGCCAGAGCCAGCGCTGGCCGGGCAAGCCGGTGATGGACATCCAGATCATCATGAAGCAACTGACGGACGCGAAAGAGTTAGTGCAGAGCGTGATGCTGGAGCTGCAGACGAAGAGTTAACCACAGAGGACAGAGAGTCCCCAGCGCAGGCGCGGCAGGGCAATCAAAACGGAGGCATCGAAGATGAATCTCCGTGCCTCCGTGTCTCCGTGGTAAATCAGCATTACGCGGTTACGTACTTGCCCTGTTCGATGACGCGTGCGGCGATTTTCTCCCGCAGCGCGATGGTGTTGATCGGCTCGTATTTCAGCAGGCGGCGCAGGATTGCCATCTGCGTGCGCAGCATGTCGCCCTCGGCAATGGCGGCGATCACCTTGCGCGCGGCGGCTTCAATCGACTCCATCGCACGCGCCACGTACACCTGTGTCATGGCCGTCGCGAGGCCGGCGTCGCGTCCTTTGAGTTTCTCGGCCCGCAGCACCGCCGATTCCATGCAGTAGGTTTCGATAATGATGTCGGCCAGCGCGCCCATGATCTCCTGCTGGTCAACGAGTTTCTGCATATATTTCTGCGAGGCAGCGCCGGCGGTGAACAGCGCAATTTTTTTCGCGTTGCTCACAATCACCCTCTCCGCAGCCAGCGGGCCTTCCGGAATTTCCGACATCGAAGGTCCGCCGAGGACCTCGTCCATCAGCCGCTGGATGGCGGGCATGAGCGGCAATTGGCCGGTCATGGCCCGCTTCATCAGAAAGCCGGTGATGATCAGGCGATTGATTTCATTCGTGCCCTCGAAGATACGGTTGACGCGCGAATCGCGATACGCGCGCTCGGCCGGGTACTCCTCGACGAAGCCGTAACCGCCGAAGACTTGCACGGTCGCGTCCACGGCGCGGTCCAGCGCCTCCGAGCCCCAGACCTTGATGATCGAGCACTCGACCGCGTACTCCTCGATGGCCTTGCGGATTTCGCGCGCCGCTTCGGGCGAGCTCTTGTCAATATCGCCGAGCGCCACGTCCATCATGCCCACGGTGCGATACACCGCGCTTTCGCCCGTCCAGACGTCCACCGCCATGTCGGCAATCATTTCGCGAATAAGGCCGAACTGCGAGATGGTGGTGCCGAACGCCTTGCGCTGTTTGGCGTAGGCGATGGCGTCCTGGAGCGCGGTGCGCGTGCCGCCGATGCAGCCCGCGCCCAGCTTGAAGCGGCCGAAGTTCAGGATGTTGAAGGCGATGATGTGGCCCTTGCCGATGTCGCCGAGCAAATTCTCCACCGGGACTTGGCAGTCGTTCAGGATGAGCGGGCAGGTGGACGAGCCGCGGATGCCCATCTTGTGCTCTTCGGCGCCGACCGCGAACCCGGGGAAAGTCTTTTCGACGATGAAGGCGGTGAACTTTTCGCCGTCAACTTTGGCGAAGATGATGAACACGTCGGCGAAGCTGGCGTTGGTGATCCACATCTTCTCGCCGTTGAGGATGTAGTGCTTGCCGTCGGGGGAGAGCACGGCCTTGGCGCGGCAGTTGAGCGCGTCGGAGCCGGAGGACGATTCCGACAAGGCGTACGCGCCGACGAATTCCGCGGTCGCCAGTTTCGGCAAATATTTCCGTTTCTGCTCTTCCGTGCCGAAATACACGATGGGTAGCGTGCCGATTCCGGAATGCGCGCCGAAGGTCACGACAAAGCTGCCGGACTTGGCGATGTGCTCGGCGACGATGGCGGCGCTAACCTTGTCCATGTCCATGCCGCCGTAGGTTTCGGGGACTTCCACCGAGGTCAACCCGAGCTCGCTGGCTTTCTTCAGCAGTTCCCGGGTGAGTGCCCAATCTTTTTTCTCCAGCTTGTCGGCCGCCGGCACGATTTCCTTAAGTGCGAACTCGTCCGTGGTCTGTGCGATCTGCAAGTGCTCGTCAGTGAAGTCCTCAGGCGTGAAGACTTCGTCCAGGTTGCGTTCTTCAATAAGAAAACTTCCGCCGGTGATTTTCTTGCGGGTTACAGGTGTTGCTGTCGCCATGGTTAACCCTTCCTAATTCTTAGCCACAGAGGTCACAGAGGAAGAAATGGCAGGGCCGGTCCCAACCACGTCCGTAGACAAGCCGTCTAATTCCATCCTTCAAATGAGCCGTCTGGAAATTGATGAGGAGCCCGACATTCTTGTTACTGAGCTTGAGATACGAGAGCAACTGAGCTTCATGTAGAGAACTGAATGAATCCACGCATTTCAACTCAACCACAACCAATTCTTCCACGAGCATATCAATTCGGTATCCCAGTTCGACGAGCACGCCGTCATATGTTACCGGGAGCTCAACTTCAGTACGGACGTTCAGGCCGGACTTCCGGAGTTCATGGGCGAGGCAGACTTTGTAGGCATTTTCCAACAGCCCCGGCCCGAGCGCGGTGTGCACCTTCATCGCTGCGGTAATTATGGCCCGGGTGACCTCGTTGACCTGCATTGTCTTTCCTCTGTGTCCTCTGTGGCTAGGTGATGTTCTCGAAAATTCCTGCCGCGCCCATGCCGCCGCCGACGCACATGGTCACCATGCCGTAGCGTCCGTTGCGGCGCTTGAGTTCGCGGATGATGGTGGCCGTCAATTTTGCGCCGGTGCAGCCCAGGGGATGCCCGAGCGCCACCGCGCCGCCGTTGGGATTCACGCGCGCAGGGTCCAGCCCTGTTTCCTGGATGACGCAGAGCGCCTGCGCGGCAAAGGCTTCGTTCAATTCAACAACGTCGATATCCGACAGTGTGAGCCCTGCGATTTTGAGTGCCTTGGGAATGGCGTAGACCGGCCCCACGCCCATCTCCTCCGGCTTGGCACCGGCAGTGGCGAACGCAACAAAGCGAGCCAGGGGCTTGATGCCGAGCTGCTTGGCCCGTTCCGCGGACATGACCACCGCGGCGGCGGCGCCGTCGGACATCTGCGAGGAGTTTCCGGCGGTGACGATGCCATGCGCGTGGAACGCGGCTTTCAGCGATCCCAGCACTTCCATCGAGGTGTCGGCGCGCGGGCCTTCGTCAACTTTGAAAAGAATTTCCTGGCGTTTGGGCTTCGAGCCGTTCGGCGTGGTGAAGCTCACCGGCACGGGCACGATTTCTTCCTCGAAGCGGCCCGCCTCGATCGCCGCCAGCGCTTTCTTGTGCGAGTTGAGCGAGAACTCGTCCGACATTTCGCGGGTCACGCCGAAGCGCTTGGCCAGGCGCTCGGCGGTCAGGCCCATGGAGAGATACGCGTCGGGATAATTCGCCACCAGCCACGGATTGGCCGAGACCTTTCGCCTGCAGTCCGGAGGAGCAGAAGCGGTTGACCGTCATCGCCGAACATTCCACCGGCAGGCCGGCGCGCAACGAGGCGATGCGGGCGACGTTCATGCCCTGCTCGGCCTCGGGCATGGCGCAGCCCATGATGACGTCCTCGATCTCTTTGGGATCGAGTTGCGGCAGGCGGTCGAGCGCGCCGCGAATGGCGATGGCGCCGAGTTCGTCGGGACGCGTGGCGCGCAGCGTTCCCTTGTAGGCTTTGCCCACAGGCGTGCGGACGGAAGATGCGATGACGACTTCTCTCATAAAGCTCTCAGCTTTCAGCTCTCAGCCATCAGCTTGCGGTTGTTCGATCCCAGACTCAAAACCACCCGAAGCGGGGCCTCTCTTGCGATTTACGCGAGCGCATGCGGTGCGAGCGGCGCGTGATGCGATCGGCTACGACCGCGAGATCAACCTCGACCTTGCGCCATTCCTTAAAGCCGTGCAACTGGTTCCAGGTTTCAATCAGCGCGTCCTGCATCACGCGTGAGGTCAGCCGGCGCTTCGGGCGGCGGTGACGCCACTTCGCGATTTGCTTGCGCGCGTGTTGAGCTTCGCGGCGGAATTCGTCCGGCCCGCCGAGAAGCCGGTTATTGAGCGCGCGAATAATCTTCCTCGTTAGAAACATTCGCTAATTCACGAATCCATCGACGGGACCATCGACCGCCGGCCATCGACGCTTTAGTTCCTCAGCGGTTTCCCCGTCTTCAGCGTGAACGCAATCCTCTCCTGCGTCTTCTTCTCGCCGCAGAGCGATTTGAAAGCCTCGCGCTCCAAGTCGAGCAGATACTGCTCGCTCACCGGCGTGCCGGGCGTCACGGCGCCTCCGCACAGCACCTCGGCAACCTTGTTTCCGATTTTCACTTCGTGGTCGCTGACGTACTCCGCCTGACGCATTAGATGGACGCCGAGCTTCAAGGTCGCCAAAATGCTCTCGCCCGGCGCGGGAATGTCGGTGCGAGGGCGCGGCGGTTTATAGGATCGCAGGAGTTCTACTACGTGCGCCTTGGCGTCGGCGAGCACGCGCTCGCGGTTCATGGTCACCTGATCGCCGCTGGAGAGGAAGCCGAAGGCGCGCGCTTCAGCCGCCGATGTCGAAACCTTCGCCATCGCGACCGTCTCAAACGCCTTCTTGATCGCCTCCATGAATTCCACCGACTCGCCGCGGCCTTCGGGGCGGATGGATGCCGCCGCGTCCACCGCGCGCAGCGTCATCTCTTTGCAGCCGCCGCCGCCGGGCAGCAGGCCAACTCCAACTTCCACCAGCCCCATGTAGAGTTCGGCGTGCGGATGGCGCGCCGCGCCGTGCAGCGAAACTTCGCAGCCGCCGCCCAGGGTCATGCCGAAAGGCGCGACCACCACGGGTTTCGGCGAGAACTTGATTGCCTGCGTCATCCCCTGGAACTGCCGGATGATCATGTCAATCTCGTCCCACTCCTCCTCCTGGATGGCCATCAGCAACAGCATGATGTTGGCGCCGGCAGAAAAATGCTGGCCATCGTTGGTGATGACGAAGGCGTCGAAGTTGTCGCCGGGGCCGCCGGGCTTTAACGATTGCATGACCAGTTGGAGGATGTCGCCGCCGATGGCGTTCATCTTGGTGTGGAATTCGATGCAGCCCACGCCATCGCCCAGGTCTATCAGCGTCGCGCCCGGGTTCTTCTTGACCACGCCGCCGGATTTTTTTGCCACCTGCACCGACCAGATTCCCGGCGAGACCTGCTGGTCCTTGTAGCTGGCGGCGGCGACGTCAAAGTAGGCAACGCCCGAAGGCGCGCCGATGGCGTCGCTGTACCACGTCTTCTTGCCGGAAGCGAGCAGGCGCTCGACATTGGCCGCCACCGGCCGGCCCTCTTTCTTCATGCGCGCCACCGTGGCTTCGACGCCGGCGGCGTCCCACAGTGCGAATGGTCCCAGCTCCCAGTTGAAGCCCATGCCCATGGCACGATCGATCTCCACCAGCGAATCGCAGATTTCGCCGATGCGGTTGGCCGAATACGTCCACAGATCGGAAAGCACCGACCACAGAAACGGCCCGGCACGGTCGCCCTTCTGCGGACCGCCGCCTGCGTTATCCATACCGAGCAAGGTGCGCAGGCGCTGCGGCGTATCCTCGATTTGCTTCGCCATTTCCAGGGTGGGGAATTTCGCCTTCTGGCGCGGCCGGTACTCCAGCGTCTTCCAATCGAGGCCCAGGCGCTCCTCGCCGTCAGCGCCTTTTGCCTTCTTGTAAAAACCGCCCTTGGTCTTGTCGCCGAGCCATTTGCGCTCCACCATGGCCTTGAAGAAATCGGGAAGCTGGAGATCGCTGCGCTCGTCCGTCAGGTTGGTGGTCATGTTGGAAACGACGTGACCCAGGATGTCGAGCCCGACCATGTCGGCCAGGCGGAAGGTGCCCATCTTCGGCCAGCCGACGGCGCTGCCGGTGAGCGCGTCCACTTCCTCGATGGTGAGATCCATTTCCTGCATCAGGCGCATCACGTTGAGCGCGGAGAATGTGCCGATGCGGTTGGCGATGAAGTTGGGCGTGTCCTTGGCGGTCACGATCCCTTTGCCGAGCCGCACGTCGCAGAAATGCGAGATGGCCTCCACCGCCGCGGGATCGCTGTCGGACGTGGGAATGATCTCCAGCAGGCGCATGTAGCGCGGCGGGTTGAAAAAGTGGGTGCCGAACCAGTGGCGGCGGAAGTCGTCACTGAAGCCCTCGGCGATTTTGCCGACCGGCAGGCCGCTGGTATTGGTGGTGACAATCGTGCCGGGACGGCGGGCGGCTTCCACCTTCTTCAGCAGCGTGCGCTTGATGTCGAGGTCTTCCACCACCGCCTCGATCACCCAGTTGGATTCGGCGACAAATTTCATGTTGTCGTCGAAGTTGCCGATGGTGATCAAGTGCGCCAGCGACGGTTCGAAGAATGCCGCGGGCTTGGACTTGCGCGCGGCCTGCAGCCCGGCGGCGGCGACATGGTTGCGCGCGTCGCCATCGGCATCGGGCACCACGATATCCAGCAGGAACGAGGGAACGCCGGCGTTGGCCAGCTGCGCCGCAATGCGTGCGCCCATGGTCCCGGCGCCGAGGACAGCGACTCTATCAATTCGTTTGATCATGGCAGAAATCCCTGGAGGTCCACGCGACAATATAGCAGCTTGAATCGCCGCCAGCCTGTGACGCGGCCGGCTTCCAGGCGAAAGAAATTCTGCCCTTCTGGGACACGATTTTTGCGGGAATTTACCCCACAAAAAAATTCGGGCGCGCCGCGTAGATGTGGGGTGAGGATGGCAACGGCGCGCCCTTTTCTATTAGTTGTGTTGAGCCTAGCGGAGGGCTCTCCCGGCGTCAAGATAAATCCTTGCCTGTCCTACACTTAGGAGATGAGTTCGGTTAGCACAGAGTGGGCGCCAGCGGCAAGTGCACCCGTCACCAGCGTTTGTGACGCGTTCCGAATTGGGACTGCGCCGGGGTGCGGCGTCTGCGGCACCTTTGCCTCGCTCTAAAGTTCCGGATGCGCCTTGAGGTATTCCTGCGCCAGCTTCACCACGTCGCGCTCGCCGCGGTAGCTGAGTTTTTGCGAGGCCTCGTCCAGCGGCAGCCACATGGCTTGCCGCACTTCGCGGCGCATGGCCGGCGTAATCTGCCCGATGCGCCCGCTGCGGTACCGCAGCAGGAAAAAGCTCACGACTTTGAATACGCGCCGGCGGTCGCCCCAGGAGCGCACGTAGATGTACTTGATGTCGCTGAGTTTGGCGACCAGGCTGGCTTCGACGCCGGTTTCTTCGCGCACCTCGCGCACCGCCGTTTCTTCCGGCTTTTCGCCTTTGTCTACGTTGCCCTTGGGAAGCGCGAGCACGGTGGCGGGAGCGTTCCCCGGAGTGCCCGGTTTCCGCCTGCCCTGCGGCTCGATGACCGCCACCCACCACCGCTCCTGCCTGCGGCGGAGGACCACGCCTCCAGCCGAATATTCGCGCTCCATGCGGAAAGGCCGCCTTTAGTTACCTGGAAATGCGTTCGCCGTGACTACCGTAACCTAGCGTGGCCAGGGCCACTGCTTCATCATCAATTGCAGAACCGGGCATCATACCGAATGTAACTTCCGCGTGGGGCCGGATGTGGAATTAGGCACGGTATGCTAAACAAAATAGCGCGTTCGGTGCGCGCGTTTGCTCGCGGGCTGCAACGCATTTCAGATGTCCCGCTCGCCCCGGCAGCGCCGGAAACACCGACCGTCGGACTTGCGCTTGGGGGCGGCTTCGCCCGCGGCCTGGCGCATATCGGCATCCTCAAGGTCCTGGAAGAAGAAGGAATTCCCGTCAATTTCATCGCCGGCACCAGCGTCGGCTCGGTCATCGGCGCAGCCTATTGCAGCGGCATCTCCGCCCGGGAACTGGAGGAGATCGCCGCCCAGGTTCGCTTCAAGGATTTTGCGCGCTGGACGCTTTCGCGCTACGGCTTCGCCAGCAACGACCGCATGGCGCGGTTCCTCAACAAGATGTTGAGGTGCCGCACCTTTGAGGAGCTGAAAATACCGCTGGCGGTGGCGGCCACCGACTTCACCAGCGGCGAAGGCGTGGTCTTCCGCTCCGGCAATTTGGTGGACGCGGTGCGCGCCAGTTGTGCCTATCCGGGCATGTTCCTGCCGGTCAACATCAACGGGCGCCTGCTGGTGGACGGGATGCTCGCCCACGCCGTCCCCACCGTCCCGTTGCGCGAAATGGGGGCGCAGCGCGTCATTGCCGGTTACCTGAGCGCGCACTGGGTGAACGGGGACGGCCCGCGGCACGTCTTCGACGTCATCGGGCAGTGCTTTTCCATCGCGCAATCGAGGATGTGCGGGTTGTGGGAAGCCGCGGCCGACGTCATTGTCCAGCCCGACGTGCGCGGCTTCAGCTACGACGGCTTCGACCGCGCGACGGAACTGATCCGCGCCGGAGAACAGGCGGCCCGCGCCGCGCTGCCGGCGATCCAGCAGTGGTTTCCACGTCCGGAAACGGCGGCCCTCGCGACCCAGGTGAAGGCGCCTTCGCCGGCGTAGATTCGCGCTATGGCCAAGAAAGAAAGCATCGTCTGGACACCAGCACAACCGCCAAACCTGCTAATGGTTCATTGACCCGGCAAATCTGCGCAGATAAACTTGCTCCATTCCCTTCGTGCAGGTACTGCCGTGAAAACTTATCGTTCTGCGCGTGAAGTGCTCGGAGCCGTTTGTCAGGCGCGGTTGCGTGTCGCCGCCGGGGAGAAAGCCCGTTCATGAGCACCCTGGTGGCGCCGCTCACCGGCCTGAAGCAGATCGCCAACCGCATTCGCATTGACATCGTCAAGATGATCGGCGCCGCCGGCAGCGGGCACCCGGGCGGATCGCTCTCCGCGGTGGAATTGCTGGTTGCGCTCTATTTCCGCGTGATGCGGCACGACCGCAATCGTCCCGACTGGCCCGACCGCGACCGCTTCCTGCTCTCCAAGGGCCACGGCGTTCCGGTGCTCTACGCCACGCTGGCCGAGGCCGGCTATCTCGACCCTGCGCTGCTGACCACGCTGCGCAAACTGGGTTCGCCGCTGCAAGGCCATCCCGACAAGCGCATGCTGCCCATCCTGGAAGCCTCCACCGGATCGCTGGGGCAGGGAATTTCTATCGGCATCGGCATGGCGCTGGCAGCGCGCCTGGACAAGCGCGACTGGCACACCTTCGTCATGGTCGGCGACGGCGAAATTCAGGAAGGCCAGATCTGGGAAGCCGCCATGTACGCCGGTTTTCACCGCCTGTCGAACCTGACCGTCATCGTGGACTACAACCAGCAGCAACTCGATGGTTTCCTGGTCGACATCCTCGATCCCGCGCCCGTCGCCGGCAAATTCCGCTCGTTTAACTGGAATGTGATCGAAATTGACGGACACGACCTGGAGCAGTGCATTGATGCGCTCCAGCAAGCGCGCGCCGGCCTGACCTCGCGGCCCACGGCGGTGATCGCCACAACGATCAAGGGCAAGGGCGTCTCGTTCATGGAAAATAATCCTGAGTGGCACGGCGTCGCGCCCAAAAAAGAGCAGGTCGAGGCGGCACTGAAGGAATTGGAGGCCAACGGGCGGTGAAGACCACGAGCAGCAACTTCGAGTTGAAGATGGGCGTCGCCACGCGCGAGGCCTACGGACAGGCGCTGGTGGAGTTGGGCCGCGCCAACCCCAACGTGGTTGCCCTCGACGCCGACCTCGCCAAATCCACTTTCAGCGCGAAGTTCGGCAAGGAATTTCCCGACCGCTTCTTCACCATCGGCATCGCCGAGGCCAACATGGTCGGCATGGCGGGCGGCCTGGCGCTCAACGGAAAAATTCCCTTTGCCTCGTCGTTCGCCGTGTTCCTCATGGACAAGGGCTACGACCAGTTGCGCATGTCGGTCGCGTATCCGCAAGTCAACGCCAAGTTCGTGGGCTCGCACGGCGGCATTTCCATTGGCGAGGATGGCCCCAGCCAGATGGCCGTCGAAGACATCGCGCTGGCCTGCGGCCTGGCCGGTTTTGTCGTGCTGGTTCCATCCGACGAATTCTGCGCACGCGCCCTGGTGCATCGCATGGCCGAATGGAGCGGTCCCTGCTACATGCGCACCGGACGGCCGAAGACGCCCATCCTCTACACCGCCGATGACAAGTTCGAAATCGGCAAGGCGAAACAGCACGGCAACGGCCGCGACGTCGCCATCATTGCCTGCGGCCTTGAAGTCGGCTACGCCCTGCAGGCGCAGGCGCAACTGGAAGCCGAAGGCGTCTCGGCGCGCGTCCTCGACATGCACACCATCAAGCCGCTCGACGACGAAGCTGTCGCCGGCGCGGCCCGCGAGTGTGGCGCCATCGTCACCGCCGAGGAGCATCTGCTCGACGGCGGCCTCGGCGCGCAGGTGGCAAAATCGGCCGCCGCCTCGCACCCCGTGCCGATGGAGTTTGTCGGCATTCAGAACACCTACGCCGAATCCGGCACGCCCGACCAGTTGATGGAGAAGTACGGGCTGACCGCGCCGTACATCGTCACTGCCGTGAAACGCGTCCTGAAGCGCAAATAAACCAAAGTCCATCGCACGAATGTGACGTAGCTTTCCCGGAACCCGGCTGCTAGGTTCGAGGGATGGGTATTCACGGTGAAGAGCGGATCGGGAGCCTGATCGCCGCGGCTGGAGTGATCTGGGCGGTCAGGGTTACCGCCACCAGCATGCTCCCGGCATACGCGACGGAACTGACGTTCGGCCCGCTGGAGATTTGCGCCCTCGGCATCCTCATGTGGCTGCACGCCAAGTGGAGACGCTCGTACAAGGCGCATTGATCGGCGCCGTCGTTGCGGCAGTGCAATTAAATGGTCTTCAGCCGTCAGTCTTCAGTCGTCAGTCGTCAGTCTTCAGTCGTCAGTCTTCAGTCGTCAGGAAACGCCGGAAGCCGCGGAATCTACGCGGCTTCTCGTTTTTCAGACGACAGTGGGCCGACGGCAGAAGACTGCTTTTGTTGCCGTCTGAGTAGTTAGAACTGGTTTCAAAAATCGGTTTTGGGGGGGCACGGCGGAACCTGTCCCGACCCTGAGCGAAGTCGAAGGGCGAGGGAGCCGCGCCGCTCGAAGCCGCAAAATAGGGGGCTTTAGCCCCTGAGGGACATTATTCCCGGGGCGAAAATGTATTTGGAAACCAGTTCTAGTTCGCCGGCAGGAATGCGTTTCCTGACGACTGAAGACTGAAGACTGAAGACTGAAGACTGACGACTATTTGATCGCTACCAGCTTCTTCACCAGCTCCGAGTAGTCTTTCTTCTCGATGCCGTGCACTTGCTTGTTGTACTCGTCTACCTTCGCCGAATAGTTCATGGAGCAGAATTTCGGTCCGCACATGGAGCAGAATGCCGCTTCCTTGTAGTACTTGTCGGGAAGCGTTTCATCGTGCATGGAGCGCGCCGTCTCCGGGTCGAGCGACAGCTCGAACTGCTTTTCCCAGTCGAAGGTGTAGCGCGCATAGCTGAGCGCGTCGTCGCGGTCGCGTGCGCCCGGCCGTTGCCGCGCGATGTCGGCCGCGTGCGCCGCGATCTTGTAGGCGATGATCCCGTCCTTTACGTCCTTGTCGTTGGGCAGGCCGAGGTGTTCTTTCGGCGTGACGTAGCACAGCATCGCCGCCCCGTACCAGCCGATCATGGCCGCGCCGATGGCCGACGTGATGTGGTCGTAGCCCGGCGCAATGTCGGTGACCAGCGGACCCAGCGTGTAGAACGGCGCGCCGTAACACATCTCGACTTCCTTCTCCACCTGCTCCTTGATCTTGTCGATCGGGATGTGCCCCGGCCCTTCGATCATCACCTGCACATCGTCCTTCCAGGCGATGGCCGTCAACTCGCCCAGCGTCTTCAGTTCGGCGAATTGCGCTTCGTCGCTGGCATCGGCCACGCAGCCGGGACGCAGTCCGTCGCCCAGCGAGAAGCTGACGTCGTACTTCTTGAAGATCTTGCAGAGGTCCTCGAAGCGCTCGTAGAGGAAGTTCTGCTTGTGGTGGTAGGCCATCCACTGCGCCAGAATCGCGCCGCCGCGGCTGACGATTCCGGTGATCCGCTTCGACACCAGCGGCAGGTACTGGATGAGCACTCCGGCGTGGATGGTCATGTAGTCCACGCCCTGCTGTGCCTGCTCCTCGATCACTTCCAGCATGATGTCCGCGTTCAGGTCTTCCAGCCTTTTGACGCGCGCGATCGCCTCGTAAATCGGCACCGTCCCGATCGGCACCGGCGAGTGCCGCAGGATGGCCTCGCGGATCTCGTGGATGTCGCCGCCGGTGGAAAGGTCCATCACCGTGTCGGCGCCGTAGTGCACGGAGGTGTGCAGCTTGCGCAACTCCTCGTCAATGTTGGAGGCGACCGCGGAATTGCCGATGTTGGCGTTGATCTTGCATTTCGACGCCACGCCGATCGCCATCGGCTCCAGTTCCAGATGATTGATGTTGGCCGGAATAATCATGTGCCCGGCAGCGACCTCGTCGCGCACCAATTCCGGCGTCAGCCGCTCGCGTTCGGCGACGAACACCATCTCCTCGGTGATTTTTCCCTGGCGCGCGTAATGCATCTGCGAAAAATTGGCGTCGCCGGTGCGCGCCGCCTCGTCACGCCGCTTGGTGATCCACTCTTCACGCGGCTTCAGGATCCACGCGCTGTGCTCGTGCCCGTTTCCGTTGTCTTTTGCGTCACTCATGAGCTTGGTCGGCTCCCCCCAAAACCTACATTATACCCCGCGGCTCGCTTCCTGCCGCCGCCACCCCGGTCACAGCCTTCTGTGATGTTGACCGGAGATTCCGCTACGGGTAAAGTTGGCTGAGTGGGGGCCTATGCTTGAGATGAAAAATCGGTTGACGTATATCCGTTTCGGCGTTGCCATCGCCGTTGTCGTGGTCTCCCTGGGTTACCTGGCCTTCACCGGCGTGCAGCAGAGCAAGAGCTACTACGTCACCATCAAGGAGCTGCGCGAGATGAACGACAGCCGCTACGCCAAGCGGCTGCGCGTCGCCGGCAACGTTGTACCCGGCACCATCAAGCGCCAGGGTTCGCGCGTCGAATTCGCGCTCAAGGAAGACGAGCTCACCCTTCCCGTGGTTTACAACGGGACCGAGGCCCCGCCGGACACCTTTAAGGACGACTCGCAGGCCATGGCCGAGGGCCGCTTTGGCCGCGACGGCGTTTTCCACGCCAACCAGCTCCAGGCCAAGTGCGCCTCCAAGTACGCGCCCGCGCCCGATCAACCCGGCACGCCCGGAACGCAGCCGACGAACGCGCCGGCCAAGCCGCTGCAGAAAGCCCAGGCCGGAACCGCGACGACCACCGGTCTCGCGCAGTAGAATCTTCGCGACTGACCCAGACTGACACCCAACTCGCGCCCGCCATCGTCCTCACCGAGGTCACGAAACTGTTTGGCCGCTTCGCCGCCCTGCGCAGCGTGAGCGCCGAGTTCGCGCCCGGCCGCCTCTATCTCGTGCTGGGCGACAACGGAGCAGGGAAGTCCACGCTGCTGCGCGCCATTGCCGGGCTGATGCGTCCTTCCCGCGGCGCAGTCACCGTGCTGGGTTCGCCGGACCTGCGTTCTGTCGCCGCCGAAATCGGTTACATGGCGCACGCGCCGCTGCTCTATGACGAAATGGACGGCCTGGAGAACCTCCGCTATTTCGCCCGACTCTACGGCATCCGCGGCGGCCAGCGTTGCGACCAGGTCATGCGTGCTGTCGGTCTCGATCCCGATCTTCCGCGCCGCGTCGGGCAGTATTCCCAGGGCATGCGGCAGCGCCTTTCCCTCGCCCGCGCCATTCTCAACGACCCGGCCATCGTCCTTCTCGACGAACCATTTTCCAACGTGGACATCGCCTCGGCGCGCGAGATGGTCCGTCTGCTCGCCGCCATGCGTGACGCGGGCAAGACTGTCTTCGTCGTTACTCACCAGCCGGCGCTGTTGGAGGGCGTCGCCGACGAGGCGGTCACCATGAACGCCGGACAAATCGTTGCCCGCGACCGCGTGCATTCGGCGGTGCCGCGATGAGCGCCTCCGCCATCGCGCCCCGCCGCGCGCAGACTCCCGCGTTCTTCGATATTTTGCGCGTCACCCTCGCCAAGGACATGCGCCTGGAGTGGCGCTCCAAGGACGCCATCAACTCCATGCTGTTTTTCGCCCTGCTGGTGGTGGTGATCTTCAGCTTCTCCTTCGACCTCACCGCCGAAGAGTCGCGCCGCATTGCCGGCGGGCTGGTGTGGGTGGCGCTGCTGTTCGCTGCGGTGGTAGCGCTCAATCAGACCTGGGCGCGCGAGCTGCGCAATCAAGCGCTCGATGCCTACCGCGTCTCGCCGGCGCCCGCCGAATCGCTGTTTCTTGCCAAGGCCATCGGCAATTTCCTCTTCGTCATCATCCTGGAAGCCGTGATGACGCCGCTGTTCGTCGTCTTCTACAATCTGCGCAGCGTCGGTCCCGCCTATCAACTCGTCATCGCTTCCGTCCTGGGCACATGGGCGCTGGTGGTCAACGGCACGTTCTTCGCCGCCATGTCCATCCGCACCCGCAGCCGCGAAGTCATGCTCCCGCTGTTGCTGTTCCCCATCTCGATTCCCGCGCTGCTGGCCATGGTTGCGGGCACCACCGCCATCCTGACCGGCGACAACTCTCCCTATCTCCCGCTCGTCTTCCTCGCCGTGTACGATATAGTGTTCACCATCATCGGATACCTTCTCTTCGAGACGGTCTTGCACGCGGAATGAAATCGACCTTCTCCATCCTCGCCCTCGCCACGCTCGCGCTGCTCTCCTACGGCCTTTACCAGGGGCTCATCGTCGCTCCCAGGGAAATGACCATGGGCGATGCGCAGCGGATTTTCTACTACCACGTGCCCTCGGCCTGGACGGCGTTCCTCTGCTTCTTCGCTAACCTCGCCGCTTCCATCTGGTATCTCGCCTCGCGTGACCCCAAGGCTGATGCCGTCGCGCTCACCACCGCCGAAGTCGGCGTCGTCTTTACCACCATCGTGCTTGTCACCGGGCCGATCTGGGCGAAGCCGATCTGGGGTATCTGGTGGACCTGGGACGCGCGCCTCACCTCCACGCTCGTCCTTTGGCTCATCTACGTCAGCTATCTGCTTTTGCGGCGCTACTCCACCGCCGGACAGAATCCGGTGCTGGCCTCCGTGCTCGCCGTCTTCGGCGCCGTGGACGTGGTGTTCGTTTACATGGCGATCCGCTGGTTCCGCACCCAGCATCCGCAGCCGGTCATCGGCGGCGGCGAAGGCTCCGGCATTGATCCGCGCATGATGCACGCGCTGCTGATCAACTGGTGCGGATTCCTGGCGCTCGCATTTCTGGTGATCTGGCTTCGTTACCGCCTCGAACGCCTGCGTCAGCAGGTGGAAGAAGCGCACGCCATGAAGGCCATTGCCGGCGCGAAAGGGGCCTCGCGATGAAGTGGGTTTACGCCGCCTACGGCGCCGCTTGGGCGATACACATCGTTTACCTGGTAATCCTCACCCGCGGGTACCAGCGCCTGCGCGACGACATCGACGATCTCAACCGCAGCTAGTAACCGATTGACGACTCCGGATTACCGACTACCGACTCCGCACCACCCGAAACCCGTAATCCACATACTGAAACTCAGGCGGGATGCTCGACCGTGTGTAGCACTTGGAATTCTTGACGTGGTGCCTCCACGATCCGCCGCGCGATGCCCGCCGCATTCCGCTCTCCGGTCCGCGCGGATTTCGTTCCGGCGAACTGAAGTAGTAGGACGGGTCGAACCAGTCGCTGCACCACTCGTGGACGTTCTCGCACATCTCGTGCAGGCCGAATCCATTCGGCTCGCTCCGCCCCACCCGCTCCGGCCCCGTCTTCCACCTGTCGCCATATCCCGGACGTGACTGCGGCGGCTCATCACCCCACGGATACGGCATGTCGTCCACGCCTCCGCGTGCCGCCCATTCCCACTCCGCCTCAGTCGGCAAGCGGTACTGCTGCCCCGCCGCCGCGCTCAGCCATTCGCAATACGCCGCCGCCTCGAACCATGACACCGCCACGACCGGCTGCGCGGGATCATTGAAATTCGGGTCGAGCATGTGTGGCACGGGTCTCTGACCCGTGGCCGTCAGGAATCGCCCATACTCCCGGTTCGTCACCTGCGTGGCCGCCATCTCAAAGCCATCAACCCATGCCCGATGCCGCGGACGCTCGCAGTCCAGGCCCGCGTCGCTGCCCATCCAGAACCAGCCATCGGGCACGCGCACCATCCGCGGTTCAGCGACAGCAGCCGCTCCCTTGGCGCGTGTAGTTGCGGAAACGTCCATCCGTGTCGAGGCTAGCACAGGGTGCGCATGGCGACCGTTCTAATAACCAGAAGGGCACTGCCGGCTCGCGAAAAAGTTTTGCCAGAACCTGCGCGGAAGCCGTCGAAATGGTAGTCTTGTTCCGCCTGTAGAGGGCGAGGTACCGCTACTTCGGTCTAGAGATCGCGAGCCGCACTCGGCACTGCCTTCGCTGCTTCCGAGCAAGCCCCCAATCAACAGACCTCAACCGCGAGGACAATATGAAGAACATTTACGTGGGCAACCTTGATTTCAGGACCAGCGAGGAAGAACTGCGCCAGATCTTCGAGGGCTATGGCACGGTCGAGCGCGTCAACATGATTCGCGACCGCGACACCGGACAGCCCCGCGGCTTCGCCTTCGTCGAGATGACCAACGACGCCGAAGCCGAGAAAGCCGTCGCCGGTATTAACGGCACCAACGTCGGCGGACGCAACTTGAACGTCAGCGAAGCCCGTCCCAAGCCGGAACGCGGCCCTGGCGGTGGTGGCGGTGGCGGCGGCCGTGGTGGACGCGGCGGCGGCGGCGGCGGACGCGGCGGCTACGGTGGTGGTGGCGGCGGTGGTGGTTACGGCCGCAGTTACTAAGAGCGGGTCTCTCGGTCTATCGGTCAGTCGGTCGGCGCCCAACTGTGGCGAACGGCTGCACGCCCGATAGGCCGGGAACCGAAAACCGAGAACCGGCAGTCCTCCCCCCTGTGACCCGGCGCACGCATGCGCGTGACATCGCTTTTTGGTCACTGAAAAACCCGCCCTCCCGCCGCTATAATCCGCTCCGCAGTAATCGTCTGTCGTTTTTCTCGCGAGGAGGCGACGTGAAGATTTCGAGATTGTTTGTTGTGCTGTTGGGCCTTGTCCTGTTGTTTGTTATGTGCGGCCCCGCTTTTGCCGCAGACAAGCCGGCACCTGATACGGTCATTCTCAAGGGCAATCCCGCGGGCGGCGTGAAGTTCATGCACAAGGTTCACGCAACCGACCGTAATATCAAGTGCGACACCTGCCACCATGCGTCCAAGCCGGAGAAAGCTGCCACCGGCAAAACGCAAGCCTGCAGCGAGTGCCACGCCAAGGTGGCCGTGGCCCCGATGAAGACCACCTACAAACTCGCGTTCCACGACCCGATGGCCAAGAAGGGCACCTGCATTGATTGCCATATGGCGGAAAACGCCAAGGGCAAGAAGGCCCCGGCCGCCGGAAAGTGCATGGAATGCCACCAGAAAGCCAACGTCTGATCCGATCAGAACCAAGCTGATCGAATTCGGATAACTCTCTCCCGCGCCGGCCTCACCGCCGGCGCAGTTTTTTGCAGGTAGTCCGTAGTCGGTAGTCCTGATCGCGGACTACGGACTACGATCTATTGTCCTCGCAACGCAATGGCTTTTTGGTACTCCTCGAACGCTTGTTCGGACTTCCCTTGTTTCCGCAAACATTCCGCCAGGTACGCGTGCGCTTCAAAGCTTGCCGGATCCAGCCGCGCCGCGCGCGCCAGGTGCTGCTCCGCCGTCGCCAGCTTGCCCTGCACCAGCAATGCCGAACCCAGCTTGGCCTCGGCCGGCGAGCTGCTGGGCATCAGTTCGACAGCGCGCGCCAGGTGGGGCTCCGCTTGCGACGCCCGCTTTTGCCGCAGCAGCATCACGCCCAGGTTGTACTGCGCCGCCGCCAGCCTGGGGTTGATCCGCACCGCCGCGTCGTATTGCGCGATCGCTGCTTCGACGTCTCCGTTTTTCTGGTACTCCGCGCCAAGATTGTTGTGCACTGCCGAATATTGCGGATTCAGTTCCGCCGCGCGCTTCAGGTCGGCAATGGCCGTGGCCGTATCGCCGCGTTCGCTCGCCGTCAGCCCAAGTCCCGCCCATGCCGCCCACGCCTGCGGATTACGATCGAGGGTCGCGCGCCACAGCGTGTCTTCGTCCCGATATTGCCGAGCCTGCATGAAGGTGAGCGCGCCGAGTGCGACGATGATCGCCGCAACCGCCGCCACGCGCGCTGGGTGGCCCACCCTTGTCGCTCCCGGTCTTGGAGCGACAGGGTGGGGATTCTCCAAAATTGAAGCGATCAGCGCGATCGCCGCGATCATCGCCGGATACTGGTAATGGTCGGCCACCGGCGCGAACTGCATCCACGCCATGTCGAACAGTCCCAGCACCGGCAACAGCAGCG
The DNA here is from genome assembly GCA_020072845.1 of Terriglobia bacterium. Lineage (NCBI taxonomy): Bacteria > Pseudomonadati > Acidobacteriota > Terriglobia > Terriglobia bacterium. Next base: position 10,774 of record JAIQGF010000007.1, on the reverse strand, counting down.
CCGCGAAACATGCCAGCGCGACCAGCGGCCCGCGTCCCCATGGCGCGCACATGCGCCACAGACAGGCCGCGACCGCGATCAATGCCACTATGCCGGCCACGGTGAATCCGTCAAGGCCGCTGTGTTTCCAACTCGTGTAGAAGAACATGAGATCGCGCGGCAGCAGCAGTTTATAAAGGTAAAACCATGCCGCTTTCGTCACCTGCGCCAAGCGCTCGCCAATCCCGCCGAGCGGAATGTGTTCCGTGCCGATGGAGCGCCTCTGGTACCAGATCGTTACCGGCGCAAAAATCGCCGATAACGCGAAGAAGGGCGCGGTCTGCAGGTATTCGGTGCGCGTGATCGCGCCGCGCTTCCACCACGCCAGCAGCAGCAGGATCACCGGAAACATGATGACTGCCGGCTTGGAGAACAGCGCCATGGCAAACGTGACGACTGCCATCCAATACCGCCGCGGCCGCGCCTCCGAATTCAGGTACAGCAACAGCGCGCTTGCCGCCAGCAGCAGCGACAGCGTGTTTTTCTCCTCGGCGATCCATGCCACCGACTCGGCGCCCACGGGATGGACTGCGAAAATGGCCGCGGCGATCCATGCGCCGCGCACTTGCAGCCGGCGCAGCACGCGCCACAGCATGACCGCAGCGCCGCCGTGCAGAAGCACGTTCACCAGGTGAAACGCCATCGCGCTGTCGTGCCAGATGCGCCATTGCAGCCAGTACAGCGTGTACGTCAGCGGCAGGTAATCGATGGCCTCGGGTGCAATCCATAGCCTCCAAAGCGGGCGGCGCATCAGCGTGCTGTGCGTCAGGTACATGCGGTCGTCCCAGATGAAGCCGCCGCGCACAGCGGGCAGGTACACGACCACCGCCATGGCGATCAGCGCCGCGGCTTGCAACCAGGCGTGATTCCACCACCGCTGCGGGCTGCGTTTTGCGGAGGTCGGCTGCTGTCGCGGAAATCGCTTGCCGGATGACAACGGGAGTCCTCGATGTGATGGGGATGTTAGCCGATTCCGGCTTGACCCTGAAGCCTGGAGCCTGACGCCTGACGCCTTCCCTTGAGCACCGTGGTTCACGCTCCAACGTAATCTCTTTTTTTCGTTGTAACACCGCTAAAATTGCTATCCATGGATACCAGCGCGGTCATGAATCCAAGCTCGACGGATACCGGCGCGACCCCGCAGTCGAATGCTTTGGCCAGGGCGAGGCTTGCGGCGGTTGCGGTCGTCGTCATCGTCGGGCTCAGCCTGGGCGTCGCCAGCGCCGCCAACCGCGCCGGCTGGGTGCCGCACCGCGAAGACACGACGGTATATTTCGGCCGGGCCGACTGGGCTGTCGGCGAACAGCGCAACTGCATTGCGCTGCCGGAGAGCGATGGCGGCGTGATCTTTCTCGGCTGCGTGGCCGGGGGAACCCCGGAACTTTCGCCCGAGGTATGGCCGGTGACCTACTGGGGCCAGACGCGGCGCCCCGACATGTTCGAATACGTCCACCTCAATCCGGGCATGCACACCTGGAACTGGCGCTGCCGCCGTTACCGCAATTCCTTGACCTGCTGGGCCGTCAATTAACCTCTCCAACTCAGGTTTGCAGAATGTCGGGCCGGTTGAGCGCCTGTTGCCATTGGATCTCCACCTCCGGCGGAGCCACCTTGTAGTGCGCCTGCATCTGCGCGATCACGTACTTCTGGGCCTCGGCAATGGAGGGGTGATTGTGGGCGGCGGCGGCGGCCTGTTTCTTGCCGAAGTCGAACAGCATGGCGGTCCAACTCGAAGGCGCCTCGCAGGTGAGCAGGAGCGCGACGTCCGGGCGCTGTAGGATGGCGAAAATGCGGTCGCCGGCGCGATAGGATTCCTTGGTGGCGAAGAGCTTCACGGCTTAGCCTCCCCCCTGGCGTTGGAAGAGTTTTGCGCGACTCCCTGCGCACGTCAAGATGGCTGTTGCCTTAGAGTGCAGGGAACAGGCATACCGCAGCACGAGGGAGTTTTGACGATTACCGATTGAGGTGACTCTTCGGCGGTGCATAAGCGGCCGCGCACATCAATCCGCCTTGAGTTTCGGCGACGATACGCTCGCGGGCTGGTCGTTTTCCGCGCGGATGGCCCCAGTGTCGTCGGCGAAGAAGGCGCGGTGGGCGGCGTCGAACTGCTTGGGGACAAGGGAGAGCGAAAAGTTCTTGCCGGCATTGGTCGAGGTGAAGTGGACGGTGTAGTCGCCGCGGTCGGGATTCGTCATGCGCCGGGTGAAGGAGCTGGAGCCGACCAGCTCGGGCAGCGTGGTGGCGTAGGCGGCGTGCTTCTTATAGTAGACGCGCTGTGCGTAGATGACGGTGCGCATGTAGCCAAGCGCGGCGGCCTCGGCGGTGGAGTGAGCCGGGTCACCCTTGAATTGCGGTGTGTAGCTGGTTTGCGCGGCGGCGAGCAGCGATAGGACGAGAACGGCGGCGGCGAGCGGGCGGATGTGGTTGAGCATGTCGTAATCCTTACTGAGTGTAATTCAATTCTTGAGCCAGGCGGGCGAGCCGGGTGTCGTCCACGGCAACCTCGTACGGCTGGTAGAGCGCGACGCGGTCGAGCAGCCCGGCGTAGCGCTCCCGCAGTTTGGGGCCGATCGTCTCCCACGTGCCGGTGACGGCAATCATGTCGAGCATTTCGTCAGTGATGAGCGCGGCCATGCCTTGCCAGTCTCCCTGCAGGGACTTGTGGTGCAGCTCCGGAGCGATTCCTTCCCAACCATGCGAGGCCAGCACCGGTTCGTAGGTGCGGGTGGAGGCGTAGAACGCAATCTGCCGGCGGACGGCTTCCGCGTTGCGGGCGCGCTCCTGTTCCGTGTCGCCCACGATGACAAACGCGGCGGTGGCGTAGGTGAAGTCCGGGCGGGAGCGTCCGCCGGAGCGCAATCCTTCGCTGACCGCCGGGTGAACGTAATCGCGCAGGTATTGGGGAGTGTGGAAGGGGTGGACGTGGAGGCCGTCGCAGACCGCGCCCGCGATGCGGCACATGTAATGGTTTACCCCGGCGATAAAGACCGGAATCTTGGGGTGCGCGATGGGGCCGGGATTGAAGAAAGGCGTCATCAGATCGAACTGGTAGAACTGGCCGTGGAACTGGAGTGGCGTGCCGTTTTGCCAGCAGTCCCAGATGGCGCGCAGGGCCAGGACGACCTCGCGCAGCTTGGGGCCGGGGGCTTCGAACTTGACCGAGAAGCGGCGCTGGTTGTGCGCCTTTACCTGCGAGCCGAGTCCGAGGATGAAGCGCCCCGCCGAGGCTTTCTGCAGGTCCCAGGCAGTGTAGGCCAGCACCATCGGGCTGCGCGGGAAGGCGACCGCGATGGAGGTGCCGAGCTTGATTTTTGACGTGGCGGCGGCGGCGACGGCAAGCGGGAGAAAGGGATCGTGCTGGGTTTCGGAGGACCAGAGGCAGTCGCAGCCGGCGGATTCCATCTGGCGCGCGTAGTCGGCGACAGTACGCAGGTCGTAATCGCGCAGGCCGATGTCGAGTTTCATCACGACCACATTTTACAAGTTTCAGTTCTCGCAGAGCTGCCGTGGCGTCATCGGTTATCGGTTCTCGGTCTTCAGAACTGAAACGCTCACCGATAACCGATAACCGATAACCGATAACCGAAAACCGACCACGACAACCGACCACTATTTGGGCGTGATGTCGGTGACGGGAAGGTCCCAGTGAGCGAGCAGGATTTCGAAGCGCCGCTGTTCCTCGCGCTTGAAGGTCTCCTGGTCGGGATAGAGCTGCTTGGTGAGCGCTTCCTCGCCGGGATTGGCGGTGGTGGCGGCGGTGGAATTCTTGAATTTGAGCGTGACGCGATAGTCCCAGCGGGCGTCTTCGGTCATGTGGTTCGCGGGCGTTTCGATCCTGACAGCAAGGATGCGGCCGCTCTCTACCCCCTTTTTCAGCACCGGGTAGTGGTTCTTAAAGAAGAGTTGCAGGAATTCCTGCTGGTGTCCCCATTGAACCTTATAGTAGTACTCCATGGTATAGGGCTGGTCGGCGGCGGCTTGCGGGGGAGCGCCCTGGGCGAAGACCGTGGACGCGGAGAGCAGGATAGCGAGCAAAAAGTTTCTCATCGTTCCTCCGAAAGGCATCTATCGGTTTGTCGGTCCGTCCTGGTCGTGAACCGATCGAGCGAGCGACCCAGGATTGTGACTAGCGGACATGGCCGGAAGGACATTGGCCTTTCGCCGATTTAGGGTATGCTACGCGCCAGGTACAAGGATGAACATATGAAAGCGGCCGCGGCCAAAAAACCCAAGATCCGCGTTGCTGTCATTGAGCCCGATCCGCTGCGGCTGATCGGTTTTCGCGCGTTGTTCGAATCCCAACCCGAATTTGAGATCGTCTCGGTCCCGTTGGATAAGGTGGCGACCGAGCCGGATCTGGACTTGGTGATGCTCGGCAGCCACGGGTCACAGAACCTGTTCGACCTGATGGCGGGGCTGAAGGCGTCACGTCCCGGCCTGCGCTTGCTGGTGTGCGGTTCGGGCGCGGACGACGAAACCATCCTCAAGGCGGTGGCGGCCGGCGCCAAGGGATACGTGGACGAAGCGGCGACGCCGGAGGAGTTCGCGATGGCCATTCGCATCGTGAACCAGGGATCGGTCTGGGCGCCGCGCAAGGTGCTGTCCATTTTTATCGAGCGGGTTACGACCTCGCCGGGGCGGATTTTCCCGGCGGGACGCGTGACTTTTACCGACCGCGAAAAAGAAGTGCTGGAAATGCTGGTTGCAGGACGATCGAACAAGGAAATTGGGGCGGCGCTGGGCATCGAAGAGCGCACGGTGAAGGCGCACGTCGCCAAGCTGATGCGCAAGGTCGGAGTGCAGAACCGGATCGCCCTGTCAGTGCATGCCATCACGCACTCTTTAGTCACAAAGTAGCGCTGCTGCTCGAAATTCAATTCACCACGGCCTCAGTGGTGAACCAAGTCTGGCGGGATTACTTAAGGACACGGACTGGCGAGATTTGCGCGCTTCTGACGCCCGACGCATACTGCGCTCACCTACCACAGAACCCTGGGAGTTAATTCCCCGGGTCGCGGACTCTAAAGCCGCGACCCGGGGCTCGAACGGAAGTCGGGAGCGAACTGGGCCTCGCTCCCGGCTTTTTTATTTTCCCGCACCTGCGAAGCCACCGCTGCCGGCAGCATCTAAGCTGTAGTATTGGGATGTGCGCCACGGAGAGGCATTGCTCATGAAAAAAGTCCTGGTTGGTTTGCTGCTAAGTGTGTTCACAACCCTGAGCTGGGCGCAAGATCGCGACAAAGTGCTGGATCGCGTCAGCGAGGCGGGCACGGTGATGAACGAAATCATGGCCGCGCCCGACAAGGGCATTCCGGAAGACATCCTCGGGTCGTCGCAGTGCGTCGCCGTGGTGCCCTCCATGCTGAAGGGCGGATTCATTGTCGGTGCGTCGTACGGCAAAGGCGTGGCGAGTTGCAAGACCTCGAGCGGCTGGAGCGCGCCCGCGTTTTTCCGCGTGGAAGGCGGCAGCTTCGGGTTCCAGATCGGCGGGCAGGCGGTGGACCTGGTGATGGTGATCATGAACGAGCGCGGCATGCGGGCCCTGCTGTCGAGCAAGTTCAAGCTGGGCGCGGATGCGTCGGTAGCGGCCGGGCCGGTGGGCCGTCACGCCGAAGGCGCCACCGACTGGAAGATGCGCGCGCAGGTGTTGACCTATTCGCGGGCGCGCGGCGTGTTTGCCGGAGTAACGCTGAACGGTGCGGTGATCAAGCAGGACCACGACGACACGCGCGCCTTCTACGGGCGCATGATTTCGTATCGCGCACTGCTGACCGGCGTGCACCCGGCGCCGGCGGATGCCAATCCTTTCCTGGAGACATTGCGGCAATACGCGCCGGTGAAAGCGGCGGAAGCGCCCAAGCCGGCGACGGAAAAGCAGGCGGAAAAACAGTAGCTAGTAGTTGGCGTTCTGCGGCCGGCGTTGATTCATGACCTGGATGCCGTCCCGCTAACTCCCAACTACTGACTCCCAACTCCCTCGTCAGTGCTTATGTTCCTGCTCTCCGTGCTTGTGCTGGTGCGGCTGTGAGCCCTGGCCTTCCTCAGCATGCTTGTGTTCCTCTTCCGCCGCCTGATAGACCGGCGGCGGACCGAGCGAACCCTTCGCGGGCAGGTGGCGGATGTAGCCAATGATGGCCCACTGCTCGTTGTCGTCGAGGACGCCGGTCCAGCCGGGCATGCCGGTGAACCGGATCCCATTCTGGATGATCCATTTCAACTGGCCGTCGCTGTAGGCCTGGACGCTCTTGTCGCCGAGGTCGGCGACCGGGGGCGACATGGTGTCGGCGAATGGCACCCCGGTGTTGTGGCCATCGAGGCCGTGACAAATCTGGCAATGATGCTGGAAATGCTCGGCGCCGGTTCTCTGGTTCTCCGGCGTGTCGGGCAGCGGATTTTTCCAATCTTTCCCGCCGATGGTCTGCTGCTTGATTTCCTTGACCAGCGCGGCCTCGGCGCCGCCCGGGGCGCTGGCTCGGCAGGAAGTCAGGAGCGCGATGACGCCGGCAACGACAACTATCTTCCACCAATACCTGCAAGCAACCATGCATGCCATCCTCTGACTAAAGATAATGATAAATCGTCGGGGCACCGGGTTGCGAACCGGGGTAGGGATCGGTTTGACACTGAATTGGTCGGGTGCTAGCGTCCGGTCACCCCTCGAATGCGCCATCGTCTCGAGTATGCGCTGGTCTGGCCCGTGGTGAAGATCCTGGGGGCAATGCCGCGTTCGCTGGCGCGCGCGGCGGCGATCATGCTGGCGGGCGCGGTGTATCACCTGCACCGGCGCTTGCGGAAGGTGGGGTTGCACAACCTGGAGATTGCCTATCCGGAAATGGCGGCCGCCGAGCGAAGGAAGATCGTGCGCGGCGTGTTTGTATCGCTGGGCCGGCAACTGGCGGAGTTCTGCCGGTTTCCGCGCTACACCCGGGACAACGTTGCGCAGGTCGCGGTCTATGAGGGCTTCGAGAATTTCGACGCGGCGCAACGCCGTGGCAAGGGCGTGCTGTTTCTGACCGCGCACCTGGGAGGATGGGAGGTCGGGTCGTTCGTTCATTCCATCCACGGCCACACCATGCGGATCGTGGTTCGCGCGCTGGACAATCCGTACCTCGACCGCTTAGTCGAGCGCTATCGGACGTTGCACGGCAACTCGACTTTCGAAAAGCAGGACTTCGCGCGCGGGCTGATTTCGGCGATGCGCGCGGGTGAGACGGTCGGGCTGCTGATGGACCAGAACATGACCCCGCCGGCGGGCGTGTTTGTGGATTTTTTTGGCGTGCCGGCATGTGCCGCAAGCGGCATCGCGCGGGTGGCGTTGCGCACGGACTCGTCGGTGGTGCCGGCGTTCACCATCTGGGACGATGTGCGGCGAAAATACCGCATCACGTTTGCGCCGCGGCTGACGCTGCCGAAAACCGGCGATGACGAGCGCGACGTGCTCAACGCCACGCAGTTGTTCACCCGCGTGATCGAGGAGTACGTGCGGAAATATCCCGACCAGTGGTTGTGGGTGCATCGCAGATGGAAGACAAGGCCGGAGGGGGAGCAGCCGTTGTACTAGGCTGCAGGCTCAAGGCAGCAGGCCGAAAGCCATTGCCGATTGTCGATTGACGATTGCCGATTGAAAACGCAAGGTCCCTCGACTCGGACGCGCAAAAGCAGCGCGTCCTCGCTCGGGATGACACGGGTTAAGAGTTGGAGTCGCTCGCGTTGACGTTTGTATGAAAGGAATATGAAGCTCAGCGAGATTGCAAAACACATCGGCGGGAGGGTGGTGGGCGCAGACGTTGAGGTCGGCTCGGTGGCGAGCATCGAGTCGGCAACGGCGCGGGATGTCGTGTTCGTCGACAACGAAAAGCATCTGGCGGCGGCGCTCCGGTCGAAAGCAATGGCGGTGATTGCGGGTGAGTTTGCGGACACGGGTCAGAGACCAGCGCCACACAACTCGCTGCTCATCGCGAAGCAGCCGAGGCTGGCGTTTGCCAAGGCGTCGGAGTTGTTGTCTGCAGAAAAAAGGCCGGTGGCGGGGGTTCACCGAACCGCGGTGGTGCATGAGCGCGCGCGGCTGGGCAGGGGAGTTGCCGTCGGGGCGCATGCGGTGGTTTCGGAAAACGTCACCATCGGTGACCACACCGCGATTGGCGCAGGCGCGTATATCGGCGCCGGCGTGCGCGTTGGAACAGGTTGCGACATCAAGTCGAATGTCAGTATTTATCCCGGCGCGACCGTGGGCGACCGCGTGATCGTGCATGCCGGAGCGGTGCTGGGCAGCGACGGTTTCGGATTCGTGCGCGATGAGCGGAGCGGCAGGTACACGAAATTTCCGCAGATCGGCAGGCTGGAGATTGGCGACGATGTGGAGATCGGCGCCAACAGCACGGTGGACCGGGGCGCGCTCGACGCGACCGTGATCGGGCGCGGCACCAAGCTGGACAACCTGGTGCATGTCGGGCATAACGTGCGCATCGGCGAAAATGTAGTGATCGCGGCGCAGACAGGGATTTCGGGCAGCGCCGTGATCGAAGATGGCGTGGTGGTCGCCGGGCAGGTGGGGATCGCGGACCACGTCACCGTCGAGAGTGGCACGATCTTGGGCGCGCAGTGCGGCGTGCCCAGCGGAAAGGTCATCCGCGGCAAGGGCATCGTTTTCTGGGGAACGCCGGCGAGGCCCATCAAACAGTATTTGAAAGAGCTGGCCGTGCTGGCGAGACTAGCGAAAAAATAGTTTTTAGTTTCTGGTTTCTAGTTTCCAGACTGCCGCGACGGTGGGCCACTAGAAACCAGAAACTAGAAACCAGAAACCAGACTTCCACATTATGGCGATTGTCGTGATTGGCGGACATTCCCGAAGCGTGGGAAAAACCAGCGTGGTGGCAGGGCTGATTGCCGCCATGCCGGAGCGGCACTGGACCGCCGTCAAGATTACGCAGTATGGCCACGGCATTTGCTCGGCGAATGGAGCGCCATGCGATTGCGCCACCGCCGATCATTCCTGGGCGATCACGGAAGAGCACGACCGGTCGGGAGAAAGCGACACGTCGCGCTTCCTGGTGTCGGGGGCGGAGCGCTCGCTGTGGGTGCGGACGCGCCAGGGCAATTTGGCGGAAGCAATGCCGTCGTTGCGGAAACAGCTGGCGGGCGCCGAGAACGTGATCGTCGAGTCCAATAGCGTGATGAAGTTTCTGCGGCCGGACTTGTATATGACCGTGCTGGATTACGGCACGGCGGACTTCAAGCCGACGGCGCGCCAGTACCTGGACCTGGCATCGGCGGTAATTTTGCACGACGCGCCGCCGGATGCGCTGCCGGCGTGGAGCGGAGTGTCGCTGAAGCTGATCCAGGGGAAGCCGGTGTTCCGGGTGCGGCCGCCGCGCTACGTGAGCGAGGAAGTGGTTGCGTTCGTTCGTCAGAGGCTGGAGGCGGTGCGCCATCCGTGATTTGAACCGGTTTCATTTTTCGTAAGGCGAAAATGTATTCTTGAAGCCAGTTCTTAGTAATTTGGGATTGGCTGTTTTCCTTTGTGCTTCGCTCCAACCGGGATTCATTACTCACAACGTACAATTTCGTATGCAAAAGTTCGAGGTCCTGTTTGACGAGGGCGAGCCGGCGGCGGTGGAGGATGCGGCCTACGAGCCGTACGGCCGCTTGGGATTTCCCCCGGCGCCGGCGGGCAGGCCGTGGATTTACTCGAATTTCGTCCAGTCGCTGGACGGGATCGTGTCGTTCAAGGGCAAGCACGCGGCCGGGTCCGACATTGCGCGCTCGCAACAGGACCGCTGGCTGATGGACCTGCTGCGGGCGCATGCCGACGCCGTGCTGGTCGGGGCGAACACGCTGCTCGACGAGACCGAGCTCGGCGGCAGGCCGCGCGGGCCGGTGTTCCGCATCATGGACGCGGAACTGCGGCGTTTGCGGCAGAAACTGGGAAAGCGGCGCGAGATGAACATTGTCGTGACCGGCTCGGCGAGGTTGGACTTGTCGGCCTTTCGGGTGTTCGACGGTGAGCTGGTGGACGCGGTGGTGGTCACCACAAAATCCGGGGCACAGCGGCTGGCGGAGAAGCAAATCCATCCGCAGGTGCGGGTGATCGTGGCGGGCGAAAACAAGTTCGTGGACTTGACCGCTGCCGCCGGGCTGCTGCGGCGCGAGCTTGGCGTCGAGCACCTGCTCTGCGAGGGCGGCCCGACGTTGTATGGATACTTGTCGCGCGCCGGCTTGGTGGACGAGAAGTTCGTGACCATGTCGCCGGTCGAGATCGGACAACTGGCGCCGCCGGAGCAGGAGAAATCAGTGGCGGACCTGCGGAACCCGTCGCCGTACCGGCCGACGACGTTTCACGCGCCTGGATTTACGTTCGAAAATGCACCGTGGTGGCGGTGGATGAGTTGCCGGAGAGTGGCGGACCACCAGTTTTCGAGGTTCCGGAAAAAGTAGTTTACGAATTTCTAGAAACTGGTTTTAAAGATCGGTTTTTGGGTAGGTCACGGCGGAACTTGTCCCGAGCGGAGCCGAGGGAGCCGTGACCGAGGCGCGAAGCGCCGAGGCTCAACCGACTCGAGCTACATTCCGGCGCTGCGCAGGCGATCCAGGTCAATGTGCACGGTGCGCCGCCGGAACAGGTACCGCGCCGTCAGAAGCCCCACCCAGAAATAAATCACACGCCACATGACCGTGCTCCTCCCGAAGCGCCGCCAGCGGTTTTGGACGGGCGCGGCCCGGCAGGTTTGCCGGGCCG